>DVMG01000073.1 GCA_018715105.1 Candidatus Ventricola intestinavium | reverse complement strand
TGCCTGGCGAGCTGCAGGGCTATGTGGGCAGCCAGACCACGCTGTATGACAAGAACAAAGCCATCAGCGCGGCGGAACAGTCCACCTGGCGTCCGTCCATCGTGTTCAACCAGATCAAGAACATCATCGTGGAGGTCGGCAGTGAGTATAACATGACGTTTGACGAAGCCAAGATTGACAAGTGCGTCAAGCGTCTGATGGATATGGCCGTGGATTACAACCAGAGCGACTGGCTGCCGGAAATCCGTACCATCATGATGGAAGAGCTGGATATGCCGCGCGAGATGGTTTACCTGCAAAGGGTTGCCGGCGATACGTATATCAAGCTCAACGAGATCAAGTGGGGCGGTTCGGAGGCCATCATGTGCGCGGTGGGCCAGTCGATTACCACTGTGACGCCTGTTGCGCTTGCGCGCTACATTGCGGCCGTTGCCAACGGCGGATATGTGTATGACCTGCGGCTGATCGATTCCATCATTTCTCCGGATGGCGAAGTGCTCAGCCAGAGCACACCGATCCTAGCCTCCCAGATCGAAGGAGAAGGCGTGGATGAATACCTCGCCTATCTGCGCTCCGGCATGAAAGGCGTGGCAGAAGCCGAAGGTACCGCTCAGCGGTTTTTCAGTGAAAGTGAATATGATGATGTTCGCGAGAATATCGGAGCGAAAACGGGAACGGCCGAAAAGACGACGATCGACCTTGAAAACAACGCGTGGATGGTCGCCTTCGCCCCCTATGAAGATCCCGAGATTGCCATCTGTGTTTATATCCCGAATGGATACAGCGGCGCATACTGCTCGCTGACGATCCGCGACATCTGCGACTACTATATTGAAAACATGGGAATCGGTGGGGAAGATCTCATGGCACCCTCCAACTCCCTGGCGTATTGACGAAGGCATGCAGAGTCCGGCAATGCATAGGCGGCATGCGGAGAAAAGGAAATGGGAAGAATATGGACTGTCTGCTCCGGCAGCGGCGGCGTGGGGAAATCCACCCTCGCGCTGTCGCTGGCTGTGGGCGCAGCAAAGGCGGGAAAGCAGACGGTGCTTCTGGATGCCTCCGGTATTTCCCGATCCTGCGATCTGATCCTGGGAATGGAAAGCGTCGTCGTTCTGGACATGGTGGATGTCATCGGCCAGGAGGCGGATCTTCGCGCGGCGCTGTATCGCGTGCCGCAGTATGATCACCTGTGCTTTGCCTGCGCCTCTTTGTATGACAGTGTGCCGTTTTCAGAGCTTTCAAGCGCCATGCTGGCGCTGCATACGCAGTGCGAAATCCTGGTGATCGATCTGCCGACAGGGCAGATTGATCTGGGCGAAGAGCTGCTGCGCCGGGACGATGAGCGCATCATCGTCACCCGGCCGGACGATGCATCCGTGCGCGCGGCGGAACGAATCATGCTGCGTGCGGCGCGCGGAGAGGCGGGCATGCGCCTGGCGATCAACCGCATGAACCGAAACGCCGCACGCCGCGGCATGCAGTATGACGCATCCACGGTGGAAACCATCCTTGACTGCCAGAAGGTGGCCTGCATTCCCGAAGATGAGAGCATTCAGGCCGCCGCTCAAAAGGGACGCGCCGCCATCGAATGCAAAGGGCCCGCGCGGCATGCGCTGCTGGATATGGTGACCACGCTGCTGGGCACGGCGTGATGACGAGGAGATCAACGATACATGTTTTTTTCAGAAAACCATCGGCTTTCCAAGCCGCATTTTGACTGGCCGCTGCTTATTGCCAGCTATATGCTGGCGCTCTACGGCGTGCTGGCCATCACCATTGCCAATTATGACCCGACGCTGGGCGCGGACCGATCCCTGCAGGATCTGATCATGGATGCCAATAACGGCCGCCTTCAGCTGATGTGGGTGGTTGTCAGCATGGTGGTTGTGGCGCTGATGATGACCATTAAATATGATATCATTGGCCGCCTGTGGCCGGTCATCTATGTGGTGGACGTGCTGCTGCTGGGCCTGGTTCTCACGACAGCGCAGATCAATGGCGTGAATGCATGGTTCCAGTTTCTTGACCGCACATTTCAGCCGTCTGAGCTGGCAAAAATTGCGCTGATTATCACGCTTTCCAAAGCATTGACGCGCTACCCGGACAAGCCGATCCCCAATTTCCGGTATTTTGTCTATGTTTGTGTGCACTTCGGCATTCCCGCGCTGCTTATTCTCCTGCAGCCGGATATTGGAACGCTGATGGTTTTCTGCGTCATTTTTGTGGCTCTGCTGTTTGTATCCGGGTTTGAGCTTCGGTGGATGTTTCTGATGGGGGGCATTGCCGTTGCGGCCATGACACCGGTCATCTTCTATCTGGCTTCCACGAATAATTTCCGCTGGCTGCGGCTCGTGGCCTTTATCAACCCGGAATCTGACCCGACGGGCAGCAGTTATCAGATCATCAACTCCAAGATCACAATCGGTTCCGGCGGGCTGTATGGCAAAGGAGCCTGGGCGGAAGGAACGCTGACGCATCTTAACTACGTCCCGGAAAACCACACGGATTTCATCTTTTCCGTCGTGGGGGAGACGCTGGGCTTTGTCGGCTCCGTCGTGCTGCTGGCTCTGTATGCGTTCGTCATTTACCGTATGCTGCTTCTAGCCTTCCACACCAACGACAAGTTCGGCCAATTGGTGATCATTGGCGTCATGTCCATGCTGTTGTTCCACGTGTTTGAAAACATCGGCATGTGCATCGGCGTGATGCCCATTACGGGAATCCCGCTGCCGTTCATCAGCTATGGCGGCACCAACCTAGTTGTGAATATGGCGGGCATCGGCCTGGTGCTCAATGTCACGCAGCATAAAAGCTCGGTGGATCTCAAGGTCAAGCAGCCGGGCACATAGAGAGGGAGTTCTCGTCTTTCCTGTGGCCGCATAGGCTCTTTTACAAGCAAAGAAGGAGGACGAGGCCACGTGAGCAACAGCGAAAAGAAAGTGGTTGTTGCGCAAATGAGGCCGCGGGAGCGGCGAGAATGGAATCAGGATGTCCCGCGAAAGAAGCGGCATTATCCGAAACGGCTGCAGAAGAAACACGCGCTTCTGGCAGCCGTTGTTTTATGCCTTGGCAGTGCCGCCGCGCTGACACTGCACCATGCAGACAGTGTCAGCGCGGTTATGGGCCATCTGACTGCGGGCTTTGAGTATGACGATACACTGGGAAGGCTCCAATTCGTCAGCAATATTCTGCCGGAAAGCGCCATGGTCTTTTTAAACAGCACGGATGGAACGGACGAGGCCCTTGTGTTGCCCACGAGCGCGGAAATTGCGCACACCTGGAGCCAGCAGGAACCCTGGCTTGAGTATTCCTGCTCAGGGGATATCAGCAGCTGCAGGGATGGCGAAGTGATGACCATCGTTCAAAACCGAAGCGACGAATATACCGTCCGTATCCTCCATGATGACGGCTATGAATCCGTATACAGTGGGCTTGATTCGGTTTCCATTGAGGAAAACAATTGGGTTACAGCCGGACAGACAATCGGTACGGCGGCTGGATTTGCGGCATTTGAGCTGCGCAAGGATGGGCTATCTGTTCTCCCGGTGTTTTCAGGGAGCTGAGGGACGGCCGCCATGCATATCCGGATTCGCGCGTCCTTCCTCCTGTATGGATTGAGCGTCGCCTTTTTGGCATCGGGCTGGGCCTGTCTGGGAG
>DVMG01000072.1 GCA_018715105.1 Candidatus Ventricola intestinavium | reverse complement strand
CAATTTTAACCTGACGCTGGTGGATGACACGCACATCTACGTAGGAGATTACACGATGATCGGCCCCAATGTGACCATCGCGACGGCCAGCCATCCGCTGGAACCGGACCTGCGTGAACAGGGCCTTCAATACAACCGGCCCGTGTTCATCGGGCGCAACTGCTGGATCGGCGCGGGCGCCATCCTCCTGCCGGGCGTGCATATCGGGGAGAACACCGTGGTGGGCGCAGGAAGCGTTGTCACAAAGGATCTGCCTGCCAACGTCGTGGCGGTGGGCAAACCCTGCCGCGTGCTGCGCCCCCTGGGAGAAAGGGAGAAGGCGGAGGCCCGCCGGAAGCCGGAAGGCGGAGACTGAAGGACCCAAGGGCCGCTCTTTTTATCATGGGTTTGCAAAAGCGCTGAAATACAGTTCCTCCCCCGCCAGGGGGAGGCTCTTTGCACCGGGCGGTTATCAAAAAATCCGAAGCCGGAGCCGCCGGAATTCAAAAATTCAGAAACCGGCAGGGAATTCGATCCCCTTTAGGAAAACAGGGCGGACAGGGAGGAAGGATCATGCGTCTTCTGATTGCGGAGGATGACCCCATGACGGCGGACACGCTGGCCAGACGCCTGCGTGCAGAGCACTATGCGGTGGATGTATGCTATGACGGCGCCGAGGCATGGGACTGCCTGCAAAGCGCGGCCTATGACGCGGCCGTGCTGGACATCATGATGCCAAAGATGGATGGCATCACCCTGATCAGGCGGATGCGCGGCGCCGGGATGAACACCCATGTGCTGCTTTTGACGGCCAAGGATGCGGTGAGCGACCGGGTGGAGGGGCTTAACGCCGGGGCAGATGATTACCTGGTCAAGCCCTTTGCCTTTGAGGAGCTCTCCGCAAGGCTGCGGGTTTTTACGCGCCGAAGCGGGCAGAACACGACAAACCGCTTTGAATTGGTGGATCTTACGGTGGATGCCGACACACGAAGCGTGACGCGCGGCGGACAGCCCATCGCGTTGACAAGCCGGGAATATGCGCTGCTGGAGTATCTGATCCGCAACAAGGGGCGTGTGCTGTCCCGCGCACAGATTGAGGAGCATGTCTGGAGCTATGACTATGCGGGCGCATCGAATATGGTGGATGTGTATATCCGCAATCTGCGCAGGAAGATCGACGACGGCTGCTCTCCTAAACTCATCCATACGGTGCGCTATGCGGGCTATGTCCTGCGGGAGGAACCATGAAACGGCTGCCGATTAAAGCACGGGTTACGCTGTGGTATGCCGCGCTGCTCATGGCGCTGTGCGTCCTGCTGTTCATCATTCTGATGACGGCGGCGGATATGACGGCGCGAACCTATCATCAGCAGAAGCTGGAGGATGCCACTGCCTTTGTCCTGGAGGAGCTGAGCGAAGACGACGGCGATCTGGAAATCGACAGCGATATCCACGATATTCCCAATGTCTATGCGTCCCTGTTTGAGACGGACGGCAGGCTGATATACGGAAACGCACGCGTTGATCTGCCGTTTGAGGAGGGAACGCTCAGGCGCGCGCAGACGGCGACGCACAGCTGGTATGTGCTGGACACCCTGATCACGTTCGAAAAACGGGGCGATGTGTGGCTGCGGATGTATACCTCTGCCGATGCTTCGTGGAACGCGATGCGCGCTGTGCTGCGCTATGGCTTCTGGCTGTTTCCCGCGCTGATGGTCGTGGCGCTTGTGGGCGGATATGTGCTGACGGCGCGGGCCTTTTCTCCGGTGAAAGAAATGACGCGGCTGGCCGCGTCGATTGCCGGGGGTGAAGACCTCTCCCGGAGAATTGGCATGACCGGTTCACGCGATGAGCTCTGCGCGCTGGCCGGCGTGATGGACGCCATGCTTGAAAGGCTGGAGCACTCCTTTGCCAGGGAACGGCGCTTCACCGCGGATGTGGCGCATGAGCTGCGCACGCCGCTCCATGCCGTTGCGACGCAGTGCGAATATGCGCTGTCCAGGCCGGAAAGAGAGGAAAAGGATGAGGCGCTGCGCAAAATCCTTCAGAAAAACGGAGAGATGACCGCGCTGATCGGCCAGCTGCTCATGCTGGCCCGCGTGGAATCCGGCCAGATGCCCCAGGAAGACGCATGCAGCCTTTCCGAGATGGTGGCGGAGATCGCGCAGGATATGGAGCCGGTTGCCGCGGAAAAGGGCATGCGCATTCAGACGCAGCTGTGTTCCTTCACGATGAAGGGCAACCGGGCGCTGCTGGCGCGCGCATTCATCAATTTGGTGGACAATGCGATTCGCTATGGCCGGGAAGGCGGCACCCTGCGGATCGCCATGCGGCGCGGCGAGGAAGGCGTCTGCCTTCGCTTTGAAGACGATGGGCGCGGCATTGCACAGCAGGATCTCTCGATGATTTTTGAACGGTTCTGGCGCGCGGACCGCTCGCGCGCCACACAGGGTACGGGAATCGGCCTTTCCATCGTCAAAAGCGTGGTCAAGGCACACGCAGGCACGCTCTCGGTGACCAGCGAGCTGGGGAAGGGCACCTGTTTTACCCTCTGTTTCCCGAAGGGGGAGGAGGAAAACAGCCGGACGCCCTGAAGGCGCGGGAAGGAAACGGAAAAGAAGAGGAAAAGAGAGAAAAAGGACAGCTCCCCGCAAGATCAAAGAAAAAGACGAAAAAAAATGTTTGCATTTTCATCTGAGATTCATCTTCGGCTGTTATACTGAGACCATCCAAGAAAGGAGATGACTTCAAAATGAAGAAAACCATCACATTGCTTCTGGCCATGTCCATGCTGCTGGGCGCGAGTGCCCTGGCTGTCAGCCGGGAGGACGCGCAATCCGCTGCGCAGGCGCGCGTCGGCGCAGGCGCTACCCTCGTGGAGAGCGACCGGGACGACGGGTATTATGAGTTTGAATTCAGCGACGATGCGGCGCGCTATGACGTGCTCGTTGACGAGCAGAGCGGCGAAGTTGTCATGCAGTCCATAGAATACCGCGGAATGAGGAAAGCATCCTCCGCTGCGGTGGACGAGGCCGCGGCCCGTCAGGCCGTCACAGAGGCGGCGCCGGAGGCTCAGATTCACTATGCGCTGCTCGAACAGGACGATGGAGCGTATGAATGGAATCTCTTTTATACGGACGGGGAGGACGCCGTCATCGCCTCCGTCCAGGCGGAAAGCGGAGAGATTCGCCAGTATGAAATTTACTATGGGGCGGCGGCAGAGATCCTGACGGCGGATCAGGCCGTGGAGGCGCTGACCGCGAGCCGCGGAACGATGGAGATCCTGGAGCTTGATCTGGATCTTGACGAAGACATCGGAACCCTCCGCTATGACGGCAACGCACGGGTGGATGGAAGAGTGTATGAATTTGAGATGACCGCCGCCCACGGCGACATCGTCAAATGGGAACGCGACTGATCCCGGATGACCGTTAAAAAGAAATGAAGAAAGCTTTTCCGCCGCGCGGCAAAAGCCGCGCGGCGGATGCCTGCGGAGATTTGCCCGGATGACAGCCCTCTCCCCGGAAAAGATGCCTGTCCTGTCGGGCAGTATGGCCGCGGGCGCCTTGCAGCCCTGAAACGCATGGGCGGGAAAACAGAACGGCTGGACAAACCGATATGGGAGGACAGCGATGGAAATGGAATGGGATGCCAAGAAATATGCCAGGGACTTTTCCTTTGTGGCTCAATATGGCAACGATGTCCTGACTCTCCTGGACGTTGAGGAGGGAAGCTCGGTTTTGGATCTGGGGTGCGGAAACGGGGCCCTGACAAACAGGCTGTCCCAGAGAGGGATTCGGGCAATCGGGCTGGACGCTTCGAAAGAGCTGCTGCATTTGGCAAGGCATACGTATCCCGATATTCCGTTTATCCAGGCGGACGCAACGGACTTTACACTGGAAGAACGGGTGGATGCCGTATTTTCAAATGCCGTGCTGCATTGGATCGACGAGGAAAAACAGCCGCAGCTCCTTCAATGCGTTCACGCCGCGCTGAAGGACAAGGGACAGTTTGTCTTTGAATTCGGGGGCGCCGGCAACAACCGACGGATTCATCGGGCGCTGGACGCGGCCTTCCGAGAAAAGGGCAGGGTGTACAAAATGCCCTTTTATTTTCCCACCATCGGGCAGTATGCTGCTTTGCTGGAGCAGGCCGGATTCAAGGTGA
>DVMG01000071.1 GCA_018715105.1 Candidatus Ventricola intestinavium | reverse complement strand
CCGTGGCCATCAACAATCAGATGTATTCGTTCCGCTTTGGAACGGCCTGTGCATACGGCACGCTGCAGATTGTGCTGGTGGCGGTGCTGCTTCTGATTTCTGAAAAGATAAAAGGCGATACCAATACATCGCCGATGTGACAGGAGGAAAACCGACATGGATGGCATATCGATCTGGGGAAGAGACTGGGATGAGGCGGTTGCAGGCTGCGATTTTGCCCTGCTGCCTCTGGCCAGTTTTGAGTATCATGGCCCGATGGCGCCGCTGGGCACGGATCCGGCCATTGTCACGGCCATTGCGAAATATGCGGAGAAGACCTACCGATGCATGGCGTATCCACCGGTGTATTATACCACCTGCCCGCGCAAGACCCAGGGGGCGCCGACCATTTCCATCAAGCCGCCTACCATGCTCAGCTATCTGATCGATGTTCTGGAGGGGATTTACGCGGCAGGGTTTTCAAGGGTGCTGCTGCTCAACGCGCATGACGGCAACATGTCCATGGCGCGCGCGGCGGCGGAAGCGATTGCCGGGCAATCCCACACCCTGGTGGTGAATTGGTGGGAGCTGCTCTCCCTGGAGGAGACGCAGGCGCTCTTCCCCGGCGGAGGCAGGGGACACGGAGGACCGTATGAATTGTCCTGCGCGTGGGCAGCACTGGGCCAGCAGGCAACCGGAGAGAGTCAATATGATTTAAACAGCTGTAAATTTCCGGGAAGGCACGTGCACGTGGAGGGCCAACCCGCTGAATTCCGGCGATACGGCGGCCAGATATCTGCGGCAAACACCCAGCTGGGGGAAAAGGCGCTGCAAGCTGCCTGTGCCGCGCTGGATCAGGTGGTGGCGCAGTGGCTGCACTTTACCCGTCAAGAAGGGGGAAATTGAAGATGGAAGCGTTTGACACACTCAGAGAGCAGATTCGGCAGCAGGATGGGGAAAAATTCCCGTCCAGGGCTTTTACGGCGCTGGTGCTCAAGCCGGCGTATGATCACGCCAAGCAGAATCTGCTGGACGCCATGATGGAAGTCAACCGCGCTCAGCTGATCATGCTGCGCGAGCGGGAGCTGCTCACCCGGCAGGAGGCAGCCTGCATCGAAAAGGGGCTGCGCCAGATCGACCTTCATGCTCTGGAGCATGGCGAGTACACGGGACAGTACGAGGATCTGTTTTTTGAGGTGGAAGGAAAGCTGCTGGAGCTTTGCGGCGACCCGGCTGGAAGCCTGCATCTGGCGCGCAGCCGCAATGACATGGGCGTGACGATGTATCGAATGGTTCTGCGCCGCCGGCTGGCGGGGGTGATGGAGGCGCTCGACGGTTTTATCACCAAGATGAATATTCTGGCCAGGGAGCACGAAAAGACGATCATGGTGGCCATCACGCACACCCAGCAGGCCCAGATCAGCACGCTGGGACACTATTTGCTGGCTGCATGCCAGATCCTGGATCGGGATTTTGGCCGCCTGCGCCATGCGTATGCCACGGTGAACCGCAGCGCAATGGGGGCCTGCGCCATCACAACAACCGGCTTCCCCATCGACCGGGCCAGAATGGCTGAGCTGCTGGGCTTTGATGGGTATATTCTCAACAGCTACGACGCTATTGGCGGCGGCGATTACTTGGGGGAGGCGGCTGCCGCGCTGCAGTTGTGCGCCATTGACGCGGGGCGCATCGTGCAGGATCTGATGCTCTGGGCCGGGCAGGAATACAACGGCATTCGCGCGGCGGATCCCTACGTCCAGATCAGCTCGATCATGCCGCAGAAACGCAACCCGGTTTCGATTGAGCATTTGCGAAGCTTGCTTTCTTCCGTGGGCGGAGAATGCGCCACCCTGCTGAATATGCTGCATAATACGCCGTATGGGGATATTGTCGATACGGAGGATGATGCGCAGCCGTTTTTGTGGAACGCATGCGACACGCTGAAGAAGTGCTACACCCTTTGGGGGAATGTCATGGGCACGCTGAGCGTCAACCGGGATGTGCTCCTTGAACGCGCGCGCAATGGATTTGCGGCCGTCACCGAGCTGGCGGATACGCTTGTGCGTGAGGAAGCCATTCCTTTCCGGAAGGCGCATGGCGTGGCTGCCAGAGTGGCGCGCACGCTCTCGGATCAGGGAAGAGGGCTGACAAGCCTGAAAGAAGAGGAAATGCGGCAGATCTATGCGGATGTAACCGGAAAAACGCTGAACACGCCGTTTGAAACGCTTATGCGGTGTTTACAGCCGGAGCATTTTGTCGCCATCCGCAATGTGCCGGGAGGATGCGGCCCTCAGGCGATGGCCACCATGTTTGCCAAAGAGGAGCAACGCAAGGCGAGCCGGGAAAGCTGGCTGCAGGAGCGGCGGCGGGCGGAAGAGGCGTCGCGGGCCATGCAGAACGCGGGATTGAAGGCAATCGCAGAAAATAGCAGAGGATGATGAGTTTGAAATATCTGATCGGCATCGACGGCGGTGGCACCAATTCCAGATTGCTGGCCTGCGGTTCAGACGGGACGGTGCTGGGGCACTGCGTGGGAAAGAGCACAAACGTGGAAAGCAATTCCGTGCAGTGCGTATTGACGAATCTCAAAGAAATCATCGATCAGTTCCTGATGGAAAGCGGCTGTTCGCTGGAGGATTGCCAGGGGGTCTGCCTGGGAACGGCGGGAGTGGACACGGAAAAATCCCGGATGGAGGTCAATGAAATCGTCAAGCAGCTGCATTTTCCGTGCCCAACGCTGATTGTGAACGACGCCGAAATCGCCCTGGCGGCAGAGACAAAGGGCGAGCCGGGTGTGCTGCTCATCAGCGGAACCGGATCCATCGGCTATGCCGTCAACCGAGAGGGACGGGATTGCCGCGTAGGCGGGTACGGTTATCTGCTGGGCGATGAGGGATCGGCCTACTGGATCAGCCGGAAGGCGATTCAAGCGATCCTTCGCGAGTACGACCGGACGGGCGTCCCAAACAAGATGTTTGAACGAATCAGCTCAGCGCTAGGGATCCATGAGATGGATCAGCTGGTCGATTTCGTATATCAGAGCAACAAAGCGGAAATGGCGAGGCTTGCGCTGTGCGTTGTTTTTGCTTTTGAGGAAGGCGACTGCATGGCAAAGCATATCATGACCAGCGCAGCCCAGCATCTTTCCGCCCTGGCGCTTGCGCTGGGACACCGCCTGCATATGGGGGACGCCAGATATCCGCTTGTCTTTTCGGGTTCCATGCTCACGCGCACGCCCTGGCTGATGGATCAAGTGACACAGGAGGTGCAGCGGGCCTTTCCCCTGTGGATTTCCGCGCCCCTGAGCCGTGAGGCGGAGTGGGGTGCGGTGTATCTGGCGGCCCGGCACAGCGGCATGCAGCTTGTGGGCGTATGAGGGGCTGCGGAAACGAGCCTTCCAAAGATGGCTGCAGGCGGACGGCAGACGGCACGGCTGTCCCGGCAAAAGGGCGCTGGGCTGCATCTGCCGCGCGGGCAGTGATTGACAAGCGGAATGGCATATGATATAACAAAGAAAAGGTGTTGATACCGGAAAACCATGCGCATAGAAATGCAGGATGCCCGTCGGGCGGGCGCGGTGCAAAAGAAAAAACGGAGGCCTCTTTGCGATGAAACGGCAAGCAGGAGGCGGGAAGGTTGTGCCGCATCTTGCGGGAAATGACGCGCGGGGCCGCAGCTCCTTTATGAAATGGAGAGGAGAAGAACGATATGCGTCCAGTGATTTCAAGAGAAATGCGCGACATCAACCGCACCTGCATTCTGGAATACATGCGGCTTCGGGGAAAAGTTTCCCGCACCGCGATTGCCAAAGACCTCGGATTAAGCCTTTCAAGCGTTGTGCGCATTACGGATGAATTGATGGAAGAGCGGCTGATCTGCCTGCAGGGCGAGTATGAATTCAGCGGCGGGCGCCGCCGCCCCCTGATCGAACTGGACGCCCAGCTCAATGTCGTCGTGTCCATCGTGGTGGGCGGGCAAAAGGCGATGGCTGCCCTGTGCTCCATCACAGGGCAGATTCTTGAGAGCCATGTGCTCAAGGATCATCACAAAAAGGGCGAGGACTGTGTGGAACTGATCTGTTCGCTTGCAAACGACATGGTTGCCCATGCCAAGGGGAAAATCATCAGGGGCATCTCGATCGGTGTGCCTGGAATCGTGCTCAACGGCGATAAAGTCATGGCGGCGCCGGCTGTCGGGCTGGACAATATCTGCCTGGCAGAGCGGCTTTCTCCCTATTTTGACTGCCCGGTTCTGGTTGAGAACGATGTAAACCTGGAAGCCCTGGGAGAATCCTGGTTTGGCTGTGAGCAGAATGTATCCAATCTGGTCTACATTCACATCGGCACGCTGCTGGGCATGGGCATTGTGCAGGATCGCTGCATTTTTCGCGGAGCGCACCACGGCGCAGGTGAATTGGGTTATCTGATCTTCAGCAGGGATGAGCTCAAGCGTGAATATCCTCAATACGGCGCCTTGGAAACGCGCCTGTCCGGTTATGGCTTGCAGAGCAGCGCGACGCGGTTTGCGCGGGATGGCGAAACGATTTCCCCTCTAATGTTGTTTCAGTATGCGCAGGAACGGGTGCCGTGGGCGGTGGAACTGATTGATGATTTTCAGAACCGGCTGGCGATGGTGCTCGTGGCGATTTCAACGCTTCTGGATCCGGAAGTGATTGTGCTTGGCGGAGGCGTCATGGAGAGCGCAAAGGCATGCTTGCCGGAAATCCGCCGCATGCTCAAAGGAAAAACGCCGAACCCCATACACATTGAGCGCTCTGAGCTGGGAAAAACGGCAGGCATACTCGGCGGATGCGCCAGCGTGCTGCATCACACGATGAGCTATAGCCAGATCAAGGATATGATCTGACGCGGTTTTCCCGCCGGTATGACATGCGGATACATCCGTGGAAAAAGAGGGGGATTATGAAAGAAAACGATTTGAAATCGGAGGATCCTTTGCCTGTGTCGCGACGGAAAGCGTCGTGACGCAGGAGGACGCCGGGCGTCACAGGAATCCTTGATTGGGGAAGAAAATGTTATTTCTCAAGTTATTTGCAATGAGAAAATAACTTGGTTTTAAAGCGGGGAGGAAGACG
>DVMG01000014.1 GCA_018715105.1 Candidatus Ventricola intestinavium | reverse complement strand
GAAATGCTCAACAAGATCGCCCAGGCTATCTACGCGTATGGCAGGGAAGGCGCGGGTATGGCAAGTTGCCGTGGCATTTTTGAGGAGCCGGTGCCGGCCGAGCTGCGCGGGCAGGACGAAGAGTAACCATCCGTCAACCCTTTAAAAGGGCATGGGGCAGGCGTGCGGCCGCCCCATGTTTTTTTACACGCACGCACGGCCGGGCGGCATGCCGGAAATTCAGAGACAGACGAAAAGCGCCAATCCGTGGTGTGAAACGGAATTGGCGCTTTTCATGTGGAAGGGAAATAAATGAGGAAGGGGAAGAAAAAGGAAGATACTCACCTTCGCATGTGGAGGGGGGAGAATCGCGAAGGTGCTGTAAAGGAAGCGTTTCATCAACCTTTACGGCCTTATTATAGCGGATGAATGTGTCATAAATATGATGAAAAAGGGAAAAGAATGGGGTAAAATGGGAAATATGTGTCAAGCACGGAAGGATTTGCGCAAGATCCGGCCCTCTCTGGGGCGGGTGGATTTACAGCGGCCCCCGGCGGGTGCTATAATGCAACTGTCCGGATGACAGCGTGAGGGGAGGGACGGCTCGTGAAGCGCATCGGCATCCGAAAGCCGGCCGTCGCGCTGCTGGGCGGCGCGGTATATGCGCTCTTTGCCGCTTTGGGAAGGCAGGCGCAGCACGACGGGCAGAGCGACCCGCTGCGCGCGCTGCTTGTGGCGGCGCTGCTTCTGCCGCCCTTCTCGTGTGCGCTGGCGTTTCTGTCAGAGCGCGCGGGGCGAAAAGCCCGGCCCGTGTCTTTGGAGGATCGGGAGGCATTTTGCGCACGGCGGACGTTTTGCCTGATTTTTGCATGCTATGTGCCGATGTTCCTGATCACGTTTCCGGGCTCATTTGCATACGATGTCCCGTTTCAGCTCAGGCAGGTATTCACCGGCGCGTATTCCACGCATCATCCCCTTGTGCACACGCTTCTGCTGGGGGGATGCGTGGCTCTGGGGAGGGCCCTCGGCTGCGTCAATGCCGGGGCTGCGCTCTATACGCTTGTGCAAATGGCGCTTCTGGCGCTGTGTTTCACGGCTGCGTGCGCCTCCATCGCCCGCCGGTGCGGGGGCAGAAGCGCCTTCAGGGCGGCGTTGTGCTTTGCGCTTTACCCGCTGCACATGATGATGGCCGTCAATGCAACCAAGGATGTGCTCTTTTCCGGATGCTTTGCGCTGCTGCTGGCGCTCTCCCTGGAAGCGGCCCACGCGCCGCATTGCGGAGGCGGGCTCGGCGCGGGCATCGCGGCGGCGGCGGCATGCTCCATGCTCCTGCGCAACAACATGCTTTACGCCGTGCTGGTTTGGGCCGCGCTTTTGCCCCTCCTTCTGCGCCGGAGGGGCTGCAGGCTGGCCGGGCTCATGCTGCTGGCAGCCGCTCTCGCCTGCGGCACGAATGCCGTGCTGAGCGCGGCGACGGGCGCGCAGCCGGGCGATGCCAGCGAAATGCTCTCCTGGCCGATTCAGCAGCTGGCGCGGGCCCGCAATCTGAATGCGGACAGGCTGTCGCAGGAGGAGATCGAGGCCATGGATGAACTGATGCCGGGCGAGGCGTGGCGGCTGTATGATCCCACGATTTCCGACCCCGTGAAGTTTGAGTTTGATACCCGCAGGCTGATGGAGGATCTGCCGCGCTATCTGGGCGTCTATCTCTCGGTGGGAGCCAAATGCCCCAAGACCTATTTCGATGCGGTGCTCATGCTCACCTATTCGTTTCTTTACCCCTACAGCGAATACGGGGTATCGGGGTATTATCTGCAGATGGGCGTCACGGATCAGTATTACGACGGCTGGTATGAGGGCGAGCGCATCACAAGCGCCAGCCTTTTCCCGCGCGTGCTGGCCTCCCTGAGCTGGCGTTTCGGCGCGCAGGGCGCCATGCAGATCCCCGTGATCGGCTGGGCGTTCAACATGGGGCTGATCGTGTGGGCAATGCTCTATCTTGTGCTGCGCCAGGCTTACCGGGGCGCGTGGCGGTGCTTTGCCGTGATGCTTTTGCCGGTGCTGCTCTGGGGAACGTTTTTGCTCGGCCCGGTGATGGCCGGGCGCTATGTCTATCCGTTTGTATGCGCGCTGCCGGTCATGGCGGCGCAGGAGAAAAAGGCGGAGTAAAAAGAAAACCCCGGGCAAAAGCCCGGAAGGGACAGAAAGAAACAGAAAGAGAAAGGATGAGGAACGATGCGGCTGGATAAATATCTGAAAGTATCCCGTATCATCAAACGCCGCACGGTGGCGAAGGAGGCCAGCGAGGGCGGCCGCGTGACGATCAACGGCAAGGCGGCCAAGCCCGCGAGCGATGTAAAGGCGGGCGACGTGCTGGAAATCCGCTTTGGGGAAAAGATGGCGCGCTACCGTGTGCTCTCCGTGGCGGAGACGGTGAAGAAAAGCGAAGCGGGCGCCCTGTATGAACTACTTGCGGGCGAGGAGGATCTGGGATGAATGCCGCGGTGATTGTGGCCGCGGGCCGCGGCACGCGCATGGGCATGGCGTGCAACAAGGTGCTCTGCCCGCTGTGCGGGGAGCCGGTGATCGTGCACACGGTGCGCGCTTTTTCGCGCACGGGTCTGTTTGACGGCGGCATCGTCGTGGTCGCGGGCGAACCGGAGGTGGAGGAGATGCGCGCCATGCTCCTGCGCGCGGGGCTGCGGGCCCATGTGGTGCCGGGCGGGGAGGACAGGCAGCAGAGCGTTTATAACGGCATTCAGGCATGTGATCCCCGCGCGGATCGGATTGCCATTCACGACGGGGCGCGGCCGCTTGTCACGCGCGATGTGATTGAGCGGACGCTTGAAAGCGCGCGGCAATATGGCAGCGGCGTGGCGGCGGTGACGCTCAAGGATACGGTCAAGCAGGTGAATGCAGCGGGCGTTGTCACCGGCACGCCCAGGCGAGAGGCGCTCAGGGCCGTGCAGACGCCCCAGACGTTTGACGCCGGCCTGATCCGCCGTGCGCATGAATGCGGCCGGGAGGGGGAGCGCGCCACGGATGACGCGGCGCTTGTCGAGCGCCTTGGCCATGCCGTGCACCTGACGGAAGGCGACGTGGAAAACATCAAGCTGACCACGCCGGAGGACATGCTGCTGGCCCGGCAGGTGATCCTGAAGAGAAAGGAACAGGAAGAAAACGAGGAGCCGACAGGCATGAGAATCGGACATGGATATGATGTTCACCGGTTGGCGGAGGGGCGGAAGCTGATCCTCTGCGGGGTGGAGGTGCCCTATGCGCAGGGGCTTCTGGGGCACAGCGACGCCGATGTGGCGCTGCATGCGTTGATGGACGCCCTGCTCGGCGCGGCGGCCCTTGGCGATATCGGCATGCATTTTCCGGATACGGATCCCGCCTATCAGGGCGCGGATTCCGGGAAGCTGCTTGACCACGTCGTCCGCCTGCTGGAGGAAAAAGGATATGCGGTGAATAACGTGGATCTCACGATCATCTGCCAGCGCCCCAAACTCCGGGATTACATCGAGCGCATGCGCCGGAATGTGGCCGGCCATCTGCATCTTGATGCGGGCTGCGTCAATGTCAAGGCCACGACCACCGAGAAACTCGGGTTTGAAGGAGAAGGGCTTGGCATCTCCTGCCACGCGGTCGCCCTGGTAAAGAGCAGGCGCCCTTGACGCCGTGCCCGTTCCTTTGCTATCATTAAGAGGCGTTGTAAGGCACTTTATGCCGCTTCACCGCGTGCAGCGCGAACGGTTGTAAGGCACGTTCGCCGTTTCTCCGCATAGGATAGCTCGGATTGCCGAGACTGTCTGGGGGGATGCGCGTGAATCAGGCGATCGAGCGCAGGGTGATAAAGGCCGCGGAATACATCGTTGCCACGGGCGCCACGGTGCGCCAGACGGCCCGCGTGCTGGGGGTATCCAAGTCAACGGTGCATAAGGATATGGAAATGCGTCTGCCGCAGCTGTCCAGGCCGTTGGCCGAAGAAGTCGCGGCGGTGTTCATGCGCAACAAGGCGGAGCGCCATCTGCGCGGCGGAGAGGCCACGCGCAGGCGATATGCCCGCCTGCGCACAAAAGAGGGCGGCGTTCAGGAATAGTCCGAGCCGGTTTGCTTTGGGTTGAAAAGGAGTTCAGAAGGAGTACGGCATTCATGTTTGGCATCGATGAACTGGGAATGGATTTGGGCACATCGGCCCTGCATATCGTGGTCAGAGGAAAGGGCATTGTGCTCAGCGAGCCGGCTTACGTGGCATACGACAGGCAGACGCGCAACGTCGTGGCCGTGGGCGAGGAGGCGCGAAGGATGTATGGCCGTACCCCCGCGGGGCTGATCGTCGAGCGGCCGCTGCGTGACGGACGGATTCGCAGCTTTGATCTGGTCAGCAAGATGCTGCGCTACTTCATGCGCAGGGTGGTGGGCAGGCGCGCGGCGTTTCGCCCCAGGCTTCTGCTGGCGCTGCCCGGCGGCATGGCCCCCAGCGAGCGGCAGACCCTCGTTGACGTGCTCGTGGATGCCGGCGTGCGCAGCGTGGTGCCGGTGGATGAAAGCGTGGCTTCCGCGATCGGCGCAGGCATGCGCATCGATCAGCCGTATGGGCGGATGAACATTGACATCGGAGGGGGCCGCACCAATGTGTGCGTCTTCTCTTTCGGCCATCAGATCGTATGGGATATCCTGCAGGTCGGCGGAGATAAATTTGATGATGCGATCATCGATTATCTGCGCAAAAAACACAATCTGCTGATCGGCGCGCGAACGGCGGAGGATTTGAAGATCGACATCGGTTCCGCCCGCATGCGCGGCGTCAGGCTGGAAATGGATGCCTGTGGGCGCAGCCTTGTTTCCGGCCTGCCGCGCGCGGTGACGGTGTCCTCCGAAGAGATGATCGAAGCGCTTGACGAGCCGCTGCGGGAGCTCATCAGCGCGCTGCACCGCATGATTGAGCGCACACCGCCTGAACTGGCCAGCGATATCTTTGACGAGGGCATCACGCTCAGCGGCGGCGGAGCGCAGCTCTTTGGGCTGGACGGCGTGATCACCGATCAGCTCAAAATCCGTACGGCGCTTTGCGATGAGCCCGAGCTGTGTGTGGCGCATGGTCTGAGCGCGCTGATTGACGATGCAGACCGCTATGAGAACATCGACCTTGTTTCCGGAAGCCGCAGCGATACCCTCCGCGATGAGTGAAGAGAAGGATCCCGCGGCGTCCCTTTGCGCGGCGGGAACGGAAAAATGCCCCGTGTTTCGGAGTGCTGTCAAAAGCATTTTCTCTCCCCGAGGGGAGAGAACAAAGCTTTGATTCTGTTGGGAAAAGGAAAAAAAGAAGAGCAAAACTCTTTTAAGAAGGACTTTGACAGGCCGCCGCATTTTTCCGCAAGGGAGAAATGCGAAGCGG
>DVMG01000070.1 GCA_018715105.1 Candidatus Ventricola intestinavium | reverse complement strand
TTGCCAGCCATGCGCGCGACAGGGGTTTTGAAGTGATTCTGGCCGCGGCGGGTAAGGCGGCGCATCTGGCCGGCGTGATCGCGGGACACACCACGCTGCCGGTCATCGGCATCCCGATGAAATCCTCGCTGATGGACGGGCTGGATTCGCTTCTTTCCACCGTTCAGATGCCCACGGGCATCCCGGTGGCGACGGTTGCCGTGGGCGGAGGGGAGAATGCGGCTTACCTGGCCGCACAGATCCTGTCCATCAAATATCCGGAACTGGCGGAAAAACTGAGCGCGCATCGCGAAAAAATGGCGGCGTCCATAGAGGCGGACGATGCGCAGATTGCCGCGGAACTCGGCTGAGGGAAACATGAGGAGCATGGACGCGGAGGAGGTTATCCATGATCACCTATAAGGATGCGGGCGTGGATGTGGAGCGCGGTTATGAGGCCGTGCGCAGGATGAAGCAGCACGTGGCTGCCACGTTTGATGAGAATGTGCTGGGCGGGCTGGGCTCGTTCGGCGGCTTTTATTCCATTGAAAACGCGGGCGTGAACAGGCCCGTGCTTGTGGCTGGAACGGACGGGGTCGGCACCAAGCTCAAACTGGCGTTTTTGATGGACCGGCACGATACGGTGGGCATCGATTGTGTGGCCATGTGCGTCAACGACGTGGTCTGCCAGGGGGCAAAGCCGCTGATTTTTCTTGATTACATCGCTACGGGTTATCTGGATCCTCAGAAGGTGGAGCAGATCGTCTCCGGGGTGGCGGAGGGCTGCCGCCAGGCGGGCTGCGCGCTGATCGGCGGGGAGACCGCGGAAATGCCCGGCTTCTATCCGGCGGGCGAGTATGATCTGGCAGGCTTTACCGTCGGAATCGTGGACAGGGAAAAGTCGATCTCCGGCGAGCGCGTGCGCGAGGGCGATGTGTTGATCGGCGTGGCCTCCTCCGGGGTGCATTCCAATGGCTACTCACTCGTGCGCAGGCTGGTTCTGACGGGAGAACGCGATCTGAATGCACCCGTGGAGGCGCTGGAAGGCAGGAGCTGGGGAGAAACCCTGCTCACGCCCACGAAGATTTACGTCAAGTCCGCGCTTGCGGCCTGTGAGGCGTGCGACGTGCACGGCATTGCGCATATCACGGGCGGAGGTTTTATCGAGAATATCCCGCGCATTCTGCCGGAGGGCCTGTGCGCGCGTGTGGAGCGGGGAAGCTGGCCGGTTCTGCCCGTGTTCCGCGAGCTCCAGCGCCTGGGCGGCCTGACCGACAGGCAGGCCTATAATACATTCAATATGGGGATCGGCATGGTCTACGCGGTGGATCCCTCGCAGGAAGCGGCGCTCAAGCGGATCCTGCTTGAAAACGGCGAGGAGGCCTTCCGCATCGGGACAGTCGGCCGGACCGGTGAGGACGGCGAAAGGCTGGTGCTGCTGTGAGCACGAAGATCGCCGTGCTCTGCTCCGGCGGAGGAACCAATCTGCAGGCGCTCATCGACGCCGTGGAGGCGGGAACGATCGACGGGGAGATCGTGCGGGTGATCGCCAATGCATCCAAGGCCTTTGCGCTTGAGCGCGCGCGCAGGCACGGCATCCCGGCGCTTTTCATCAGCAAAAAGCAGGCGGGATGTGACGCGGCATTTAACGATCAGATTTTGGAAGAACTGCAAAAAGCGGGCGCACAGCTGGTTGTGCTGGCGGGTTATCTGCCCCTTGTGGGGGCGCAGATTGTCCGGGCTTATGAGCACCGGATCATCAACATTCATCCGGCGCTGATCCCCGCGTTCTGCGGGCCGGGCATGTATGGACATCATGTCCACGAGGCTGTGCTGCGATACGGCGCAAAGGTGTCCGGCGCAACGACTCATTTTGTGGATGAGCAGGTCGATCACGGCGGCATCATTCTGCAAAAGAGCGTGCCCGTGCTGGAAGGCGACACCCCCGACACGCTGGCGGCCCGTGTGCTCACCGTGGAACACGAGATCCTGCCGGAAAGCGTGCGGCTTTTCTGCGCCGGAAAATTGGGAGTAGATGGAAGACGTGTACATGTGCTATAATAAACTGCTTACATGTATGTTGATCACAGGCGGCGGGCCTGCGGCCGCAGAGGCGGCGGTTCACGCTGAATGAAGGGTGTCTTCCGGATATGAGAATTTATCAACCCGTCAGAGGGGTAGGCGGCGCGCTGAGAGAAAACAGCTTTGTCATCATCGACGATGCGGGCGTGGAGATCGGGCAGGGCGGCCTTGAATACAGAGTGCTGAAAAAAATGCTGGCGGACAGGCCGCTGGATATTGAGATGACCATGAGCGCGCATCCCATGGCCAGTGACACGCTGTTTGGCGCGCTCTTTGCCCGGGCAGAGCGCATCCGGGATGAGCAGGGCGGCCTGCCCGCGCGGCTGTATACACGATGCGCCATTGATGACGCACAGCGCCATGAGTATTTTACCCGCATGGGGTTTGACGACTTTGACGGCGAGGAGCTGTTTGTGCTGAACGTGCCGCAGGATATGAGCGCGCGCCGCAGGAATTACAGCCCCGTGGGCACAAAGGGCATCGACGTCGACCTGCGCACGAGAACGAGGCGGGAAGAATTCCTTCTCAGCCTCAAGGAGTTCGGCTGTGTGGAGCATGCCAGCGAATGGCTGGAGGAGCGCATGAAAGGGCCGGTATTTATCGCGCGCGCGATGTACTACGGCAGCGACTTTGTGGGGCAGATGCTTGTCACCGGCACACAGAACGAAGCCACGCTTGAAATGGTCTGCGTGGAGCAGAAGTGGCGCGGCCGCGGGGTGGCCAGCGCCCTGGTGGACGAGGCGCTCATGCAGCTGAGCCGCCAGCAGGTGCCCTATATGACGGCGCGCGCAGCCCGAAGAAACGCCAGCGCCATGCGCTTTTTCAAACGCAGCGGGTTTGACTGGGTGCGCACGGAGGAATACCTGCTGGGCCGGGATATCTGAGCGCGCGGAATCCGAAACAGGGAAAGCGTCGTGATTTCCCAAAGGGAACAAACCGAAGACAGAAAGGGAGAAAAGCATGATCAGGCGAGCGATTTTAAGCGTTTCAGACAAGACGGGCATCGTGGAGCTTGCCCGCCGCCTGGCGGACAAGGGCGTGGAGCTGCTTTCCACCGGCGGCACGATGAAGGCGATCGCGGGAGCAGGCATTCCCGTCACCGGCGTGAGCGACGTGACCGGCTTCCCGGAATGCCTGGACGGCCGCGTCAAGACGCTGCACCCGGCCATCCATGCGGGTCTGCTGGCTGTGCGCGGCAACCAGGCGCACATGGCCCAGATTAAAGAGCTGGGCATTGCGCCCATCGACATGGTCGTCATCAATCTCTATCCCTTCCGGGCGACGATTGAAAAGCCGGGCGTGACGTTTGAGGAGGCGGTGGAAAACATCGATATCGGCGGCCCGACCATGCTGCGGGCTGCGGCAAAGAATGCGCAGGATGTCGTGGTTCTCATCGACCCGGCGGATTATGACCGCGTGATGGATGAATGGGAGGCCACGGGCGATGTCTCGCTCAAAACGAAGCGCTATCTGCAATACAAGGTCTTTGAGCACACGGCGCAGTATGACTGCATGATCCAGCAGTATCTGCGCGGCCAGCTGGAGGATGAAATCGAGTTCCCGGATAACCTGACTGTGACGTTTGAAAAGGTGCAGGACATGCGCTACGGGGAGAACCCGCACCAGAAGGCGGCTTTTTACCGGGATTTGGGCGATATCGCGGGCACGCTCCCGGCGGCCAGGCAGCTGCATGGCAAGGCGCTCTCCTACAATAACATCAACGACACGAACGGCGCTCTGGAACTGCTGCGGGAGTTTGACACGACGGCTGTCGTCGCGGTCAAGCACGGCAATCCATGCGGCGTGGGGGTGGCGGATTCGGTCAGCGAGGCCTACCGTCTGGCGTATGAAGCGGATCCGGTGAGCGTGTTCGGCGGCATCGTCGTGACAAACGCGGCCGTTGATGCGGCAACGGCCGAACAGATGAGCAAGATTTTCCTGGAGATCATCGTTGCCCCGAAGTTTACGGACGAGGCGCTGGCCATCCTTGAAAGAAAGAAGAACCTGCGCCTGCTTGAGCTTGACACCACCATCCGCGCCTATCCCAGGGGAGAGCGCGTGATGCGCAAGGTGGCGGGCGGCATGCTCGTGCAGGAGATCGATGACAAGCTGCTTGCGGAGGATACGCTGCTGCGGGTTGTCACCGAAAAGGCGCCCACGCCGGAGCAGATGAAGGACCTGCTTCTGGCCTGGAAGATCGTCAAACACACCAAATCCAACGGCATTGCCATCGCGCGGGATAACCAGAGCCTGGGAATCGGGCCGGGGCAGGTGAACCGCATCTGGTCCACGCAGATGGCCATTGAACGCAGCGGCGAGAAGGTGCGCGGCGCGGCGCTGGCCAGCGATGCGTTCTTCCCGTTTGACGACTGCGTGAAGGCGTGCGCCGAGGCGGGCATCGCCTGCATCATCCAGCCGGGCGGCAGCGTGCGCGATCAGGATTCCATTGATGCGTGCAACCGCTATGGCATCGCCATGGTCTTTACCGGCATGCGCCATTTCAAACACTGATTTTATGCGCCCCTTCGCGCAGCCCCGTGGAGGGCGGCGAAGGGGCGGCTTTGTGTGAAAAAAGAAATCCACGGGCGATGTTCGCGGAGGATGGATCCGGGGACGGGGCGCCCGGCCCTCAAGCAAATCGGAGGCAGATCGGGAGGTTATTCGGTATGAAGGTACTCGTCATTGGCGGCGGCGGCCGCGAGCATGCCGTATGCAGCAAGCTGAAGGAGTCCCCGCTTGTCACGCAGCTTTTGTGTGCGCCGGGAAACGCGGGCATTGCGCAGATTGCACGCTGCGTGCCGGAGGTAAAGGCGACGGATGTGCAGGCCATTGTGGAACTTGCCCGCAAAGAACAGGTGGACTTTGTCTGTGTGACGCCGGATGATCCGCTTGCGCTTGGCTGCGTGGATGCGCTGGAGGCGGCGGGGATCCCGGCATTTGGGCCGGACGCGCGTGCCGCGCAGATGGAGGCCAGCAAAATCTTCTCCAAAAACCTGATGAAGAAATATGGGATTCCCACGGCAAAGAGCGAGATTTTTGATGAGATGGAAGCGGCTCTCGCCTATCTGGACACGCAGCAGGCCCCCATCGTCGTCAAAGCGGATGGATTGGCCCTTGGCAAGGGCGTGACCGTCGCCTCGACGATCGAAGAGGCCCGCCGGGCTGTGGTGGATATGATGCAGGGCGGCCGCTTCGGCAAAAGCGGCGCACGCGTGCTCATCGAGGAATGCATGGTTGGGCGGGAGGTCACGGTGCTGTGCTTCTGCGACGGAAAGACCCTGGTGCCGATGCCCGCCAGCCAGGATCACAAGCGTGCCTATGACGGAGACAGAGGCCCCAATACAGGCGGAATGGGCGCGTTTGCCCCCAGTCCGCTGTATACGCCACAGCTTGCCGCACGCACCGAGCGGGAGATCCTGCTGCCAACCCTGCGGGCTATGCAGGCAGAGGGCCTGGTCTTCAAGGGGGTGCTCTATGTGGGCCTGATGCTCACAGACGAGGGGCCGAAGGTGGTCGAATACAACGCGCGCTTTGGAGACCCGGAGACGCAGGCGGTGCTGCCGCTGCTGAAAAGCGACCTGATGGAGATCCTGATCGCCGTGCGCGAGCAGAGGCTCGGCCGGATGCAGATCCGCTGGAGCGATCAGGCGGCGGCGTGCGTTGTGCTGGCCAGCGGCGGCTATCCGGGCCCCTATGAAAGCGGGCGGGCTATCACCGGGCTTGAGGAAGCGCAGGCAGCGGGCGCTGTGGTCTATCACGCGGGCACAAAGCGAGGGCCGGACGGCTTTGTCACGGCGGGAGGACGCGTGCTGGGCGTGACCGCGCTGGGCGGCACGCTTTCGGAGGCGGTGCGCCGCGCCTATGAAGCCGCCGGGAAGATCCATTTTGAGGGGATGCACATGCGCAGCGATATCGGAAGCCGGGATTTGGAAAGAACGCCGTCATAATCCGTTCATAAACGTTCAACACTAGGGGTATTCGGGAATGCTGTAAATCATGCGGCTTGGCGCCCGAGGCCGGGCCGCGCCAAAGGATTTCCATAAACAACGGCCGCCGGATTTCTCATAAAAGGAGAGAGGACGGCGGCCAGGACCGGGAGGCATGGAGCAATGAGGTTTTCAGGAAGCTTTGTGGCGCTGGTAACGCCGTTTCATGAGGATGGCAGCATCCACATGGAAAAGCTGAAGGAGCTTGTGGAATGGCATATCGAGCAGGGAACGGACGGCATCGTCGCGCTGGGAACGACGGGCGAGTCAAGCACCATGACCCATGAGGAGGATGATGAAGTCGCCCGCCTCGTGATTGAGACGGTGAACGGCCGTATTCCGGTGATCTGCGGCGCGGGCTCCAACTGCACGCGGACGCAGCTTGAAAAAAGCCGCCGCTATCACGACATGGGAGCCGACGGCCTGCTGCTCATCACCCCCTATTACAACAAGGCCAATGAGGAGGGAATGTATCGCCACTTCGCCACGGTGGCCGATGCGGTGGATACCCCCATCCTGCTTTACAATGTGCCGGGGCGCACCGGCTGCTCCATCTCCGAGAGCTGCTGTGAGCGGCTGGCCGCACACCCAAACATCGCAGGCATCAAGGAAGCCAGCGGCAACATCGCTTATACGGCGAGGATTGCCAGACGGGTGGGGAAGGACTTTTGCCTGTTTTCCGGCAACGACGATATGATTGTGCCGGTGATGAGCCTGGGCGGATGCGGCGTGATTTCGGTGCTGGCCAACATTTGCCCCAGGCAGACGCATGAACTCGTGGCCGCCTATGCGTCGGGAGACACGGCACGCGCGCGGGAGCTGCAGCTTGCCTATCTGGATTTAATCGACGCGCTGTTTTGCGAGGTCAACCCCATTCCGATTAAGGAAGCGATGAATCAGCTGGGGATGGATGTGGGCGGATGCCGGCTGCCGCTGTGCGAAATCTCCCCCCAGGGACGCGAGCGTGTACGCCGCGCGCTGGAGGTGATCCGGTGAACATTGCGCTGATTGGAAACGGACAGATGGGCCGGATGATTGACACGCTCTGTGCGCGGGACGAGCGCCTGCGCGTGGCAGGGTTTGTGGGGCCGGGGGCCTGCGCGTCGCTTGACGAGCTTTCTCCCGTGGATGTGGCGATTGATTTTTCCTATCCCGGCAATGTGGAAGACATGCTCGGAAGCGCCGCGCGCAGGGGGATTCCGCTGGTTATCGGCACCACAGGGCTGTCCGGAGAGCAGGAGGCGGCCATCCGCGCGGCGAGCGCACAGATACCGATCGTGCGCGCGCTCAACTTCTCCACAGGCATGGCGCTGATGCGTCGCCTGGCACGGACGGCTGCTGAGGCGTTGGGGGAGGAGTTTGACATCGAGATCGTGGAGACGCATCATAACCGCAAGGAGGATGCGCCCAGCGGTTCAGCCATGGCGCTGATTTCTGCCGTCGATCCGGAGGGCAGGTTTGCCGTTGTGCACGGCCGCCAGGGAAGGCCGGGCCGGCGCGGGCGTGAGATCGGCGTGCATGCCCTGCGGGGCGGCACGGTGGCCGGAGAACACAGCGTGCACTTCTTCGGCCCAATGGAGGAAATCGAGATTCGCCACAGGGCCGACAGCCGCGAAATCTTCGCCCGCGGCGCGCTGCGGGCTGCCGCCTTTGCAACCCGGGCGAAACCGGGGCTGTATTCCATGGAGGACGTATTGTTTGGAGGGTAGGAAGCATGGACGCCAACGCAATCATAGAGGCCATCCGCACGGCCCCAAAGAAGACGCCGGTGAAGGCGTATATCCGCTCAAGCAGGCCGCTTCATTTTGAAAACTGCCATGTGTTTGCCGGAACGGACATGATTGTCATCGGTGATTACCGGGACATTGAGCCGGTGATCGAGCAGAACCGGGACGCGATTGAGGATCTGGTCATTGAAAACGACCGGCGCAACAGCGCGCTGCCGCTTCTGGATCTCAAGCGCATCGGCGCGCGCATTGAGCCGGGCGCGATCATCCGCGATCATGTGGAGATCGGCGAGGGGGCGGTGATCATGATGGGCGCGGTCATCAACATCGGCGCGGTTGTCGGCGAGGGAACGATGATCGACATGAACGCGGTGCTCGGCGGGCGCGCGATGGTGGGAAAATACAGCCACGTAGGCGCGGGCGCGGTGCTTGCGGGGGTGGTGGAGCCGCCCAGCGCCAAGCCGGTTGTCGTGGGCGATCGCGTGCTCATCGGCGCAAATGCGGTGATTCTTGAAGGCGTGAGCGTGGGAGACGGCGCGGTGGTGGCCGCGGGCGCGGTGGTCACAAAAGACGTGCCTGCGCACGCGGTGGTGGCAGGCGTGCCGG
>DVMG01000069.1 GCA_018715105.1 Candidatus Ventricola intestinavium | reverse complement strand
ATGTGCCCACCACCGCGGGGTTGATTCTCCGGCTTTATATGCAGTTCACCGACGAAATCGCTTTTCTGCTGGCACAGGAAGAAAGCGAAGAGCGCTTGAATGATGCGATGGTCAAAAAGCTGCGGGCCTATCGCACGGCCATCGAGCGCACGTTGCTGGCCCCCTTTGGATCCGTGGTGCTCTTTGAGGCAAAGGAGCTGTGCCTGCTGGGACAGCGCATGGTCAGGGACCGTGTCCGGCAGCGCGCGGATGCACTGCTGGGAAAATGACGAAACGGAAAGAAATAGACGGCGAAGGATCAAACGGAGGCGGTTCTCTTTCCCCGGCGTTTTCCATGCATCAATAAGGATCCCCCGGAGAAGCCGGGGGATCCTTATTTGGCTGGATGCAATCCGGGCGAGGGAAGGGGAGGGGCTACCTGCGCTCCTGCTGCTCGCGGGGCACGCCGGCTTTTTTGATGTCCCACAGGCCGTATTGCTGCGTATTTTTCAGCGCGGCAAGAAGGTAATCTTTCAGGTGAGGATAGGTCTTGCTCAGGGTGGTGAGCAGCTGCTTGACTTCTTCCCGCTTGGAATGACCATCCGCCGGGCAGGGGTTGCGGACAAGCGGAAGGGAGCGCTCTTTGACCATGTGCAGGACGTGTTTTTCCGGCAGATAGACCATGGGGCGAATCACCGTAATCCCCTTGCGGGAGAGATAGGTGTTGGGATGAAAGGTATGCAGCCTTCCCTCAAAAATCAGGGACATCAGCAGCGTTTCAAGAACATCGTCACGATGATGTCCCAGGGCGACTTTGCTGCAGCCAAGGGAGAGGGCCGCGTCGTTGAGCGCGCCCCGGCGCATTTTCGCGCAGAGCGCGCAGGGATTGCTTTCCCTGCGCACGTCAAAAATAATGTGTGCGATTTCGGTATCAAGCACGGTGTAGGGCACGTCGATTTTCTCACAAAACGCGCGGATGGGCGACACATCAAAGGGCTCCAGCCCCATCTTCAGCGTAATGGCCCCAAGGGTGAAATCCTTCCCTGAAAACCGGCGGTAAAGCGAGAGCGCATCAAGCAGCAGCAGGCTGTCCTTTCCGCCGGAGACCCCCACCGCGATGCGGTCGCCCGGCTCGATCATGCCAAAGTCCTCATCCGCCTTGCGGATGCAGCCTAAAACGGTCTTCATGAGTGCCTCCTGCCCACTGTCTTCGGTGCTGTGTTGGATGACGCGGTCAGCCGGGAACGGCCCGGATGCGCTGCGCGCGGCAAACGGCAATAGTATACCGTCTGCATGCGCAAATGTCAACTCATCCTTACCCCATGACGGCGGCGGCCATGTTGATCAGGGAGGTAAACAGGCTCAGGCGCAGCAGCGCGTCGCCGCCCCGTTGAGAAGGGCGCCAGATGCCGGGCAGCATGGCCAGAAGCGCGCCGCCCAGCGCTCCGGGAAGGATGAATAGCAGCGCGTCCGCGTCCGGCAGCGCCATGCGCTGACGGATGAGCAGCGTGATGAGCTTGCCTGCCATGGAAAAGAGCGCGATGGTCAGCGCCGCCGTCGAGGATTCATCGTTCTCCGCGTCAAAAAGGAGAAAATAGATCATCAGGGTCAAAGGCTCCGCGCCGAAGGCCAGAAAGGAACCAAACAGCCCGACGATGAGCGCCACCGGAAAGGCGAAAAGCCGCGTCACGGCAAGCGGCGTCAGCGTGCGGGAGAGCATGTTGAAATACACGGCGGGCAGGGCGATGAGCGTGAAGAGCAGCGCATTTTGAAGCAGGATGGCCGTGGGGCGCGGGAGCACCGCCACAAAGCGGGCCGAGGCCAGATCGCCGAGCACGCCGCCGATCGCGGCTCCCAGAGCGAGCAGCAGAATTTCGTCCTGGCCAAGAGCCAGGGGACGACCGATGGCAAAGAATGCGCTGATGAGCGCGGCGCAGAGCGTGGCCATCGTGCAGAGCATGGCGATGGATGCGGGCGACAGGGGAGAGACCGCATCCAGCATCGGGCGAAGCAGCGTCGTCGGCCCAAGCCCCACTGCCAGGCCGAAAAAAGCGCTGGCCGCGCTCAGCAGCAGATAGATCATGCCGGCGCCCCGCCAAACACGGCCGCCGGTCCCAGAGCATCCTCAATGCGCAGCAGGCGGTTATATTTGCTCACACGCTCGCTGCGGCAGGGGGCGCCGGTCTTGATCTGGCCTGCGTTCAGTGCCACGGCCAGATCGGCGATGGTGGTGTCCTCTGTTTCGCCGGAGCGGTGTGAGATAATGGTCTTATAGCCATTTTTGCGGGCCAGAGAGAGCGCGCTCATCGTCTCGCTGAGCGTACCGATCTGATTGGGCTTGAGCAGAATAGCATTTGCGCACTGCATCGAAATGCCTTTGGCCAGGCGCTGGGTGTTGGTGACAAACAGATCGTCTCCCACGAGCTGGCAATTGCCGCCCAGCGCTACGGTGAGCGCCTGCCAGGCCGGCCAATCCTCTTCGCCCAGCGGATCCTCGATGGAGCGGATGGGATATTGAAGGATCAGTTCGCGCCAATGCTCCGTGAGCTCATGCGCGGTGAAGGAACGCCGGCTCTTGGGCATCTTATAGCCGTTTTTCTGCTTCCATTCGCTGGCGGCAGCGTCGAGCGCGAGCACAAAGTCGCTTCCGGGCGCATAGCCCGCACGGGTGATGGCTTCCAAAATCAGCTCGATGGCCTGGGTTTCCTGCTCCAAGTCCGGGGCAAATCCGCCTTCATCGCCCACGCCTGTGGAAAGCCCCTTTTTCTTGAGCAGCGCGGCCAGCGCATGATAAACTTCTGCGCACATGCGCAGCGCCGGGGAAAAGGCCTTTGCGCCCACGGGCATGATCATGAATTCCTGAACATCCAGTCCGTTGGAGGCGTGTGCGCCGCCGTTGAGGATGTTCATCATCGGCATGGGCAGCGTCACGCCCTGTGCGCCTCCCAAAAAGCGATACAGCGCCACGCCCTGCGCGCTCGCGGCCGCCTTGGCGCACGCCATGGAGACGGCCAGCGTCGCATTTGCCCCGAGGACGGATTTATTGTCGGTTCCGTCCAGCTTGATCATGGTCTGATCGATCGTGAAAAGATCAGCCGCATCCATGCCGGCCAGCGCCTTGTTGATGGCTGTGGAGACATTTTTGCAGGCGCGTGTTACGCCTTTGCCGGTATAGAGCTGCATATCTCCGTCACGCAGCTCCAGCGCCTCAAACTTGCCGGTGGATGCGCCGCTGGGAGCAATGGCCGTGCAGGTGACGCCGCAGGAAAGGCGCACCTCGGCCTCTACGGTCGGGTTGCCGCGCGAATCGAGCACCTCACGCCCGAGCACGCTGGCGATTTCCGTCTTGCTCATAACAATACCTCCGCTTCTCGTTTTGCCCTAGGGTGGGCGAAAGAAAGCGGAGGTATGCATTCATTCTTTTTTCCAGGTACGCAGGAAATGGAGGAAGTCATCCAGTTGAGCATCGTTTTCCCGCAGAAGCATGTAGATCAGCTTTGCACCGCAGAGTGTGCCCACCTCATAGCCAAGGTTGAGCATCTCGCAT
>DVMG01000068.1 GCA_018715105.1 Candidatus Ventricola intestinavium | reverse complement strand
ATCTCTTTTGATAGATACGGCCTTATGCCGGCAACCTGCAAGCCCGCCGCGCAGGCAGGCTCCTGAACGATGCCGGAAGGCCGGATGCTTCACGCAAATCCTCATTGGTTATCGATAATGACGGCATCCGTGATATTGTCCGTCAGGTCGGCAAACGTCATGGACAGATCCTGCCGAAGCCAGGAAAAAAGGCTTCCCAACATCAGCAAAAGCACGACGATCACAAGCGCTGCGCCCGCCGCGCCGAACACGTCCATCACCCCCGCGGCGACGCGGAAGCCAATTCGCTTTCCCGGCTTCTTTTTCTTTTTTTTCACTGCGCGCCGCCCCTCTCTTCTTTTTCCATTCTCCCCTTGCGTTTGCACGCCGCCGGTTTCGGCTATCATTTTACTAAACATGCGGCCTTTCTGTCAAGAAAAGACGAATTCTTACAGATAATCCATCCAGGCGCCCGGCTGCTCATCGCGGCCGGTCAGCGCGCCTTCCTGGAGCATGTGCTCAAATCCCTGCTGTCTGAGCGCCTCATAGGCAACAACTGCCACGGCGTTTGAAAGGTTCAGGCTGCGCGCGCCCTCCACCATCGGGATGCGGATGCAGCGGTCATAGACCCGTTCAAGCAGGTTTTCCGGCAAACCGCGCGATTCGCGGCCAAAGACGAGGAAGGCGTCTTGGGGATAGGCCACCTGCGCATAGCTTCTGGGCGCCTTGGTGCTGGCATAAAAAAACGGCGCATCGGGGTATTCCGCCAGCACCTGGCCAAAGTTGCTGTGCACATGCACGCGGACAAGCGGCCAGTAATCCAGGCCCGCACGCTTTAAATACCGGTCTTCCAGCTTATAGCCAAGCGGCTCCACCAGATGCAGCTCGCTGCCCGTCGCGGCGCACGTTCGGGCAATGTTCCCCGTATTCTGCGGAATTTCGGGCTCAACCAACACAATATGCAGCATGTTTCCTTCCTCTCGTCAGGCCAAACGGCATTTCGGTTCCCCGTTTGCCTGTTTCCCTGTCTTTCTCTATGAACCTATTGTATCGCAAAATGCGCGCCGCCGCAAGCATGTGCAGCCCGAAAAACCGGCGCTTGTAAGCCGCACGGCAACGTGATAAAATAAACGCGGAAGGTTTTCAGCTCTGAAAAGAAACAGACCAAGAAACGAAATGGAGGGGTTTGGGATGACAGACCGGTTCGATTCAAAGGAAGCGTTTTCCAGCATTCTCTCGCGCAGAAGCATCCGCCGCTTCAAGCCGGATCCCATCGCGAAAGAAACGCTTGATCAGATTCTCACGGCGGGCACATACGCGCCCACAGGCATGAACAGGCAGTCCCCCATCATCCTTACCGTCACAAACAAAGATCTGCGTGATTGCCTTTCCCGGCTGAATGCGCAAATCATGGGAACGGACGGCGACCCGTTTTACGGTGCCCCCGTCGTCCTGATCGTCCTGGCAAAGAAAAGCTGCCCCACGCATGTCTATGACGGCAGCCTGGTGATGGGCAACCTGATGCTGGCCGCGCATGCGCTGGGCATTGGCAGCTGCTGGATCCATCGGGCCAAAGAAGAATTTGAGCGGCCCGAGGGGATCCAGATCCTGCGTTCCCTCGGCATTCAGGATGATTATGAGGGGATTGGCCACTGTGTGCTCGGCTATGCGGACGGCCCATCCCCTCAGCCGCATCCCAGGAAGGATTCCTGGATCTACCGCCTTGACTGACGGCGTGCCGTTCTGCGCGGTGAAAGCGGCAAATCAGGGCTTGACAACCGTTTTGGCTCTCCGTATAATAAGAACAACGCGAAGAAGGGAACAAGTACATCCGACCGCAGGTAAACAAGAGAGGCCGCCGGAGGGTGCAAGGCGGTTTTACCGGACGGATGGAATACATCCCGGAGCATGGCCCCCAACGCAGAGCGGTTTCCTCTGCCAGTAGGCGGCTGCCGGTGCGCCGGATACAGCGCTCAGCCCGTGTCCGCGGGCGGTGAGGGGGCCTTCAGCAATGAGGTCTTGAACGGAAGTGGTACCGCGTGTTTCACGCCTTCCCGATGTTTTCGGGAGGGCGTTTTTTGGCCGCTTCGTTCTCCCGTGTGAAATGCCATGCGGCCGCTTGATGAACGGAGGTTTTTTATCATGGCACAGCACATTCTCGATCTGCTCAGGGAGCGCGGCTTTCTTGCCCAGATGACGTTTGAAGACGAGCTTTATAAGCAGCTTGAAACGCCCACCACCTTCTATGTCGGCTTTGATCCGACGGCGGACTCCCTGCACATTGGCCATTATATCCCGATTATGGCCATGGCGCACATGCAGCGGGCGGGGCACCGCCCCATTGCGCTGATGGGCGGCGGCACGGCGATGATCGGCGATCCGTCCGGCAAGACGGATATGCGCAGGATGATGACCGTGGAAACGATTGACAACAATGTCGCTCACATCCGGGAGCAGATGGCCCGCTTCCTGGATTTTTCCGAGGGCAAAGCGCTCCTTGTCAACAACGGCGACTGGCTGCGCCATCTCAATTTCATTGAGTTCATGCGCGATATCGGCGCCCTTTTTTCCGTCAACAAGATGCTCACGGCGGACTGCTATAAGGCGCGCATGGCCACGGACAACGGTCTGTCTTTCCTGGAATTCACGTACATGCTGATGCAGTCCTACGACTTTTTGGAGCTCTTCAAGCGTTATGGCTGCCGCCTTCAAATGGGCGGCAATGACCAGTGGAGCAACATGCTGGGCGGTGCGGATCTGATCCGGCGCAAGGAGCGCGAAAGCGCCTTTGCCTGCACCTTCCAGCTTCTGCTCACCCATGACGGCCGCAAAATGGGCAAGACCGAAAAGGGCGCCCTGTGGCTGGATCCCGCCAAGACAAGCCCCTATGATTTCTATCAGTACTGGCGCAATGTCGACGATCAGGATGTGGAAAAATGCCTTGGCCTGCTCACCTTCCTGCCGATGGAGGAAGTCCGCCGCCTCGGCGCGCTGCGTGACAGCCAGATCAACGAGGCCAAAAAGGTGCTTGCCTACGAAGTGACCCGTCTTGTGCACGGCGAAGAAGAGGCCCTGAGGGCGCAGGAAGCCGCCGCTTCCCTCTTTGGCGGCGCGGGGCTGAGCGGATCCATCCCCACGACTGAAGTCACGGCGGAAGATTTGGCCCGGGATGCGCGCGTCAGCTCCATGCTCGTGTTCTGCGGCCTGGCGTCCTCCAATTCCGCCGCGCGCAGGCTCATTCAGGGCGGCGGCGTAAGCGTAAACGATGAGAAAGTAACCGATGTCAACGCCCTTCTCACAGCCGATCTTTTCTCGGCGGACGGCGTGATGCTCCGCAGCGGAAAAAAGAAATTTCACCGCCTGATTCTGAAATAAGGAAAGCAGCGATGGCCGATCAACTGTCTTATAAGACGCTTTGCCGGGAAAACGGCGCCGAGTTTGTCATTCACAAATCCCGTTTTATCGGCTATGGCTGTCCCTGTGCAAGGGAGGAAGATGCCCTTGCCTTCCTTGCCCGCATCCGTCAAAGGCATAAGGACGCCACCCATAACTGCTATGCTTATATCATTGGCCTGAATGCGGGCATCATGCGTTACAGCGATGACGGCGAGCCCAGCGGCACTGCCGGGCTGCCCATCATCGAGGTGATGAAAGCGCGCGGCGTGGTCAACTGCGCCGTGGTGGTGACCCGCTACTTTGGCGGCGTCCTGCTGGGCGCGGGCGGGCTTGTGCGCGCCTATGCGCAGGGCAGTAAAACGGCCCTTGAGGCCGCCGGCGTGGTGGTCATGCGCAAAAGTGCGCGATGGCTGATCGAGGTCGATTATTCCACCTGGCAGCGCCTTGAATACTTTCTGCGCGCCGCGCCGTGCATGGTGCTGAACACGGAGTTTGGCGTAAGCGTGGTGTGCACGCTGATGGTGCGCTGTGAGGAAGAGGATTCCCTGCTTGCCGAAATCACGCGCGTGTGCGATGGACGGGTGGAAACGCTGCCCGACGGCACGCTCTACTATCCCTGGCCCGAGGAGGTTCAAGCCATATGAAAACCCTGTTGATACACGGTCTGGGGCAAAATGCCGCCAGTTGGAACGATACGCTCGCCGCACTGCCTGATTCATGGGATATCGAGGCCCCTTCGCTGCTCGATCTTCCGGGTGCGCAGCCGGAGTATGAGGGGCTCTACCGCGCCTTCTGCTCATACTGCGCTGCGACGGAGGACAGGCTGAATCTCGTGGGGCTGTCTCTGGGCGCGATTCTCGCGCTGCACTATGCTTCAGAACATCCCGATCGGGTTGGAAAAATCGCGCTGATCGGCGCGCAGTACCGTATGCCCCGTTTTCTTCTTCTTGTGCAGGATATCCTGTTCCGCCTCATGCCCGGCGCGGCTTTTGAAGAAAGCGGCCTGAAGAAAAGCGATTTCATTCGCCTGACCCACACGATGTCCCGGCTTGACTTTACAGGCAGGCTCGCGCAGGTGCAGTGCCCCGCCTGTGTCCTGTGCGGGGAAAAAGACGGCCCCAATCAGAAGGCCGCCAGGGAGCTGTCCCTGAAGCTCCCTCAGGCACAGCTGCACATCATCCCCAACGCGGGGCACGAAGTGAATAAGGATCAGCCGGAAAAGCTTGCAGAGATTCTGACAGCCTTCTTTTCCTGATCTTTCCCGATCTTCCGTGCGGTCTCATGCCTCTCCCGTTCCAGACGGATTTCTCCTGGCGGAACGACCGCATCCGAAAGAGCCGCTTCCCCAGCCTAAAGGGGAAAGCGGCTCTGCTTTGTATCGGCCCTCTTCTTTTTCTTCCACCTGCCTGCCCGGCGGGCCTTGCTCCCATCGGCATGCAGAATCCGCGGGAAACGATCAGCCTGCGGCATCTTCTCGCTCTTCCAGCACGCGCTCAATCATCGCGGCGACTCCGCATGCATCGTTGCTCAGCGTCTGATAGCGGCATACCGCTTTGACTTCCCCGCAGGCATTGGCCATGGCCACACTGTGATACGCATAACGGAGCATGCTCAGATCATTCTGCGCGTCGCCCATGGCCATCACCTCCTGCGAAGAAAGGCCCAGCTGCTGCGCCATATAGGCCAGAGCGGTTCCCTTGTTCGCTCCCGCCGGCATAATCTCAAGATTTCCCGGCGCAGAGCTTGTAATCTGAAGATGCGGAAGCTCCCGCCGCAATTCGGCCCGCGCTTTTTGTATCCGGGCGTCGGCCTTTGAGCCGGAAGAGCTGTCCGCCGCAACATAGAATTTCATCACTCCGCGCTCTGCTGCGCTGCGGATCGCGGCCTCACCGTAACACCCCTTCACCACTCCGCGCCTGACCAAGTGATAGCTCTGCATGCCATCCGGCGAATACGTGCTGACCCTTCCATCTTCCAGGGCGTTGATCGTCAGACCATAGGGCAGAAGTAGATCCGTCACCCGATGGGCATCCTGGGGGGAAAACCGGCGGCGAAGCAGGATCTTTCCCTCGGGAAGCGGCCCGTCGCTTACCCGTGTGCCGTTGCCGGCGATGACGCTGCATGGAAGCTTAAGACGATGGATAAACTCGCTCGCATCCTCCAGCATGCGTCCCGTGCAGATGCAAACCCGGATTCCAGCCCGATCCGCCCGGCGAATCGCCTCGATGTTCCGTTCAGAAATGGTACGATGGTCGCTTTTCAGCAGGGTGCCGTCCATATCCAGCGCAATCAAGCGAACATTCTTCACGCACATCCCTCCCTTTTGTCTTTCGCGGAAGATCTTCCCAGGGGCATATTGCCTGTTAAAACGGGCATTTCACCTCAAAACAGCGCCCATCCAGATAGGACAGCACACCGCCTGCGTGAAAGACGAGCCGGGTTGCCCAAAGCTGCTGGCGGCGCAGGCCAAGCCGGCGGTTGAGGGCGCGGTCTCCATATTTGTCATCCCCCAGGATCGGATGGCCGATATGCGCCAGATGGGCACGGATCTGATGGGTGCGTCCCGTCCTCAGTTCCACCTCAAGCCGGGCAAATTCCCCCGGCTGCATGACGCGATATCCCGTGATGATCTCCAAAGCGCCATGCACCGGATCATCCGTGACGCTCACGCGGGCGATCTCCGCATCCTTGCGCAGATATGCCCGCATGACCGCTTCCCGACGGGAAGGGCACCCCTTCACCCTGCAGGTATAAAACTTATGAAGCGTGCGTTCCGAAAACGCGCGGGCCGCCACTTCATAAGCCTCGTCAGTCTTGGCAAACAAAAGAAGACCCCCGGTCTGCACGTCCAACCTGTGGCACAACCGAACGTGGTCTGTCGGGGTCTCAGACGACCGGCAGTAGGCCAAAACGCGTGTGAACGCGCTGTCTCCCGCGGACGGATCTTCTTCATTCTGAGAGAGAAGGCCCTGCGGCTTGTCAATCAGCAGGATCTGGGCATCCTCATAGACAATGGGCGGCACCGGCCGCGCGCCGGGCTGCATGTGAAGCGCAGCTTTGGGGAAATAGGCCCGAATCTCCTGCCCGGCCCTGATGCGGATATCCGAAGCAATGCGTGCCCCGTCGACACGCACATCCCGCCTGCGAATGGCCTCCTTCACTGCCCAGGGCGGCAGATCCGCTGCCTCCCGCATGAGCAGCTGGGAGAGCATCTTTCCATCCTGGTCGTCCGTCACGGTCAGACGCATACGTGCCTCTACCATCCTTTCCTTTTGCATAACCCGGGCCGCATAATCTGGGTGCCCGCCAATCCCTGATTCCGGAATTTCAAAAGCCGATTCACTGCAGGGCGGTTCGCTCCGCGCATTCAATCCATTTGGGCGTCATGTAATACATATTGGTAAGCGCCCCATGCATGGAGGGAGATACGAGCACGATCAGCGACTCCTGCAGCACTTCCTCCATGGCCGAAAGCGGGGCCCCCTGTTTGCAGAGAAAGCGCAGCGTGCGCGCGACATCCTGTGCCCGGTGTCCGTCGCGCAGGGCTCCGCAGATCGCCCGCTCCAGCTCCTGCTGAAGGGGGATTTCTTCGGGAAGAATATCCATGCGGGTGTGGACGCCGCTATCCGGCATCAGCAGAATGCCCGTTTTGCGCCGTCCCGAGCGAATGAGATGATGCGGATCCGCCAGCGCCGGATGCACCAGCATCACGCCGCCGCTGTAATCCACACAGTCATAGCTCGCCCAAAGATAGCGCCGCGCCAGCTGCATGAGCAGCTCATCATCCCGGTTGGAAAGCAGCACCTCCCGCAGGATGAGTTGCTGCGGCTGGCGGTCATCCATCGCGCCGAAGCGATAGAGGGTCCCGGCCAGGTATTCGTGGAATGCATCAAACCGCTGGCGAATTTTCTCATGTTCCGGCCGCGCAAACGCCTTGGCCACGGAGCGCAGAATGGGCGTTTCCAGCTCAATATACGGCTTGCCGGATACCAGTCCCACGCTTGCCCACAGGCGCAGCGAGAGCGCACGGGCGGCCTCCAGCTCCAGCGCGTCCTCAATCTGCGCGCTGCCGCCCAAAATCAGCGCACGCTCCACAAGCTCGTGTTCCTCATGGGAAAGGCAGTCCGCATGTTCGCAGATAGACCCCAGCACACATTGCCACACCTGGGAAACCTGCTGGCTGCGCATCGGCTTTCTGGGCACGTCCTGCCAGCTCTGCTCAATTTTGCGCTCAAAAGCGGCGGGCGGCAGGGCCTCCAGCCGGTTGGCCCCTAGTGGCGGGAGCTGGCTGACGTTTTGCTCAAAACGCCGTCTGAGCATGGCCTCGATCGTCTTCTCGTGCCATCCGCCCACGAACACTTCTTCCTGTCTGAACATATACACGATCCCCCTGCGATTTGTGCGGATTCTGCCGCTGGGCCGTCCGCCAATTTCCTCATTTTTGCAAATCGTCTCACGCATAGCAATGGCACCCGTGAATTCATGGGTGCCATTTGCCTGCGTTTATCTTTGGAATCGCTCAAATGCCATTCGCTCTTTCCATGTGCTGCTGTCAGGCGGCTCAGCCCTCGCGGACCGCTTCTTCTTCCCCTCCTGCGGGATCGAAGGCGCCTCAACCCGCCTGTGAGGCGTCAATCAATCCTGAGCACCCAACCAAACGGATCTTCCAGCTCTCCGTATTGGATGCCGTTGAGCGTGTCATAAAACTTCT
>DVMG01000067.1 GCA_018715105.1 Candidatus Ventricola intestinavium | reverse complement strand
GGAGCGTTATGACGGTGTGTTGACCCGGCAGCAAAAAGAAGCGCTGGCCGAAAAAAAGAACGCGCTTTACCGCCGCCTTCTTGAAAACATGACCCCCGCGGATCTTTCCGATGAGGTAAGGCAAACGCTTCATGCCCTGCGCGCAGAGGGCCTGCGGCTGGCCATCGGCTCTTCGAGCAAAAATACGCGGTTTATCCTCGGACGTCTGGGGCTGGCGGATTTTTTTGACGCCATATCCGACGGCACCAACATAACGCGCTCCAAGCCCGATCCGCAGGTATTCCAGATGGCGGCGGAATTCCTTGAGCTGGCGCCGGTGGATTGCCTGGTTGTGGAGGATGCACCGGCGGGAATCGAAGCGGCCCGTGCAGGCGGATTTGACAGCGCCGGGCTTGGAGAGGCCGCGCGCTGCGGCATGGCCACGTATGCCATGAGCCGATTTGCGGACCTGCTTGGTATCTGCGGATGATTTTCTGAATTCACGAATAAAAGCAAAGCCGTGCCAGCTTTTCCGCGATGCAGCGGAAAGGCGGCACGGTCTTTTCAGGTTTTCACGCTCGGGCATCCGCTTCAAGCGCGGCCATTCACGAGGCGAACGAAGGATCACTCACGTCCGGAAGGGACGGAAGGAGCGGAAGAAGAAACAGTCGTCAGATGGAACTGCTGTGCCCTGTAATCGTTCCAGGGCTTCTCAATGCGGATGCCGTGCTGCATCAGTTCATCGCCGCCGTATACCCTGCCCGTTTTTTCCTCCCGATAGTCAAGCGAGGGATCAAGGCCGGCAAGGCGCAGCAGCGAGGGACGGACATTGGGCTGCGCCTGCGCAAACACATGGGTGACAACCGCCTCGCGCCTGTCCTCGGAGACGCTCATCCAGGCGGTCTCATTGCCCTCAAACGGGGATTTCAGCCGGTAGAAGGCGCCATAGAGCAGAAGGGGCTGCAGGGCCTTGACACGGCGGTTGAGCGAAGCGATTTGCCGCAGTTCATCGTCCGGAAGCTTCAAAAGGTCGAGCTCATAACCGTATGTGCCGCCCATGGCGACGGCGGCGCGGGCTTCAAGCGGCGTCACGCGGCCCGTCTGATGATTGGGCACCGCGGAAACGTGCGCGCCCATGGTGGAGGGCGGGAAGACCAGCGAAGTGGCATACTGGATGCGGCAGCGCGTGTGCGCGTCTGTGTTGTCACTGCACCAGGCCTGCGGCATGAAACACATCATGCCAAAGTCAAACCGCCCGCCGCCGCTGGCGCAGCTTTCAAAGAGAACATCCGGGAACTGGGCGGTGATGCGCCGCATCACATCGTATACGCCGAGGATATAGCGATGCCCCAGCTCCTGCTGGCGCTGTGCCGGGAGCCGCGCAGAGCCGTACATGGTGATGTTGCGGTTCATATCCCACTTGACATAATCCACCCGCGCACGGCGGAAGGCCGCGCAGATCTGCGTAACCACATAATCGCGCACATCTTCACGGCTCATGTCCAGCACGAGCTGGTGGCGCGCTTCTGTGCGGGGCCGGCCACCCGCATGGATACACCAGTCCGGGTGAGCCCGATACAGATCGCTGTCCGGGGAAACCATTTCCGGCTCTACCCAAAGGCCAAACTTCATGCCCATCGCATGGATCTTTTCAGAAAGCCCCGCCAGGCCGTGCGGCAGCTTGCGCACGTCGTCATACCAGTCGCCCAGCGAGGAATTGTCCGCGTCGCGATGGCCAAACCAGCCGTCGTCCAGCACGAAAAGATCGATGCCCGCCTCTTTTGCGCACCGCGCCAGGGCGAGCAGCTGATCCTCATCAAAGTCAAAATAGGTCGCTTCCCAGTTGTTGATGAGCAGGGGACGCGCAGAACGGGCGTATCTTCCGGTGGTTATATAGCGATGCGTGAGCGCATGAAACTGGCGGCTCATGCCGCCCAGCCCATCGGCGGAAAAGCACAGATAGGCCTCCGGCGTCTGAAAGCTGTCGCCGGGCATAAGCGTCCAGCTGAAGTTAAAGGGCTGAATGCCAATCTGCGCGCGCGCCATGGCATGCTGATCGACATGCACGGATGCCGTGAAGCTGCCGGAATAGCACAGGGAAAAGGCATAGACCTCGCCGGCGGTCTCCGTCGTGCCGGGAGAGAGCAGCGCCATGAAGGGGCTGGTCTGCGCGCTGCTTGCGCCGCGCACGGTGGAGGTGCCCTGGTCGCCGGGGACAAGCGGGCGGGTGACGATCTGCCGCTCGCGCGCCCATGCGCCGCTCAATGTGAGCAAAGAGAAATCCGCCTGCTCAAAATCCACACAGGCGCTCAGCGCGCGCTCGAGCACGGCAGGGGATGCGCCGCCGTTGACAATGCGCGCGCTGCGGGCAAGGATGTCGATGTCCGGCCAGAGCGTGTAAAGGAGCTCCACTTCGATGCCGCTGACGCGATCAAGCAGGGTGAGCGTCAGCGTTTCAGCGTGTTCGCCGCGCGCGCTGGGCAGGCCGCGAAGCGGCTTTTTTCCCTGGGTGATCTGATGCGAGACATACTGCAGATCGAGCGCATGGGTGCCATCCGCGTGCAGGATATGGAGCATGCCTTCGCACAGATCGGCGCAGCCAAATACCGGGCATTCCTGCGGAAGAGAATCAAGCGGCGTCTCATTCAGGGAGAAATCAGCGTCCGTGTAGCTGCAAAGACGGGAGAGCAGATCATCCGATACGGCGCGCACGCGGCGCCCCCAGTACAGATGCAGCGGATATTTGCCCGCCGCCAGGCGGATGATGTAGCTGATGCGGTCGTTGCTCAGATGAAAGCAGCGGCGCTGCTCGTCATAGAGGATCGGCATGGGGAACCTCCTTCTTCGTCTGAAAGGGAATGATAGGCTTGGCGGATGAGGGAGAGCGCGGGCGTGCCGCGCAGGTTATACCCGCGATCCGGCTTTGTAAACGCCGCGGCACTCCAATCCCAAAACGCAAAACCGCGCACCCAGTCGCGCTTCAGCGCGCTGGAAAACATGGCCCGATACCAGGCGGCCTGTTCCTGTGGGGCATGGCCGCCGGCCAGCGTCCAGTCGTTGGGCCGCAGGGAGGAGCCCTGCGTCGCCATACAGCCCAGCTCGGCAAAGAAAAAGGGCTTGTCATACCGCCTGACGACGCGCTCAATGCGGTCGAGCTGCGTTTCCCAGCTGTCAAGGGGATAATATCCGCTGGAGGCGATCACATCCACACAGTCCCACCAGCGGACCTGGTCTTCCTGATATTTATCACAGTTGTAGGCGATGGGGCCGGAATAAACGGTACGCAGGCCGGCGATGAGCGCCCGCCACTCCTTCTCGCGCCGCTCGGACATGACCATTTCGCAACCCGGGATGAACATTTCGCATCCCTCACGCTCGGCAATGCGGGCGTAATGCGCCTGAAACGCCATATAAGAGGAAAACCAGTTGCCCCACTGCGGCTCGCCGGGGACATCGTTGTCAAAAAAATGGATATGAGCACGCCATGTGCCGTCGAGGCAATTGACCGTGGGCTTGAGGATGACGCGCACGTTCCGCGCGTGGATGCGGCGGATCAGGGCAAGGAGCTCCTCATCGGCCATGGTGCTTTCCGAGGTGAAGTCGATGGTTTCGCTCTGCGCGTTTTTCTGCACGCCGGCCGGCGTCAGGATGACGGTGTTGGGGCGCATCTCACGCAGAAGACAGTCAAGGCTTTCCAAAGCGGCAGGGGATGAAAGCACGCCGCGCGGAGCAAAGGGGGCAAAATTGATACCTTTGATAAAATCCATAAATCCTCCCGTCATGTATGTAGCATGAGTATAGGAAAGAACGGACGGTGTGTCAAGCGGTTCCTGAGAAATTTAAGTTACAAAAAAGTTACGGGATCTGGCTGAAAAGAATGGGTGAACCTTTACCTTGCGAAAAGGATGTGATACAATAAGGTTATTCACACAGGGAGGAACGGCGGATGAAAAAGGGAGTGACCATGCGCGAGATCGGCGCGGCGCTGGGGGTAAGCACGGTGACCATCTCCAAAGCGCTGAGCGGCAAGGAGGGCGTGAGCGACGCCGTCCGGGAAAAGATCATCAAAACGGCGCAGCAGATGGGGTATCATTATGTGGCTCCGGCGGCGAGCGAAAAGCAGGAGTCGATGATCGGCATCCTGATTGCGGATCGTTTTTTCAGCGCCGCCTCGTTTTATGCATCCTTATATAAAGAGCTGGTCAAGCAGATGATGGAAGGAAACATGCTCGGTGTGCTGGAAATCGTCAGCGCCGGCAAGGAAAGAGAGCTGACCCTGCCGGCCATCATAGCGGACCGGCGCGTCTCTGCGCTTATCCTGTTGGGGCAGTTTGATCCCGCCTATGTGGAGCGGATGATGGACGAGGGGCTGCCGACGGTTCTGCTGGATTTTTACTGCGACGGTCCGGATGTGGACGCCGTGGTGAGCGATGGACAGAGCGGCTGCTATCTGCTCACGCGCCATCTCATTGAGCGCGGCCACAAGCGCATTGCCTTTGTGGGCTCTGCACAGCGCACCACCAGCATCATGGACCGCTACAGCGGATACCTGCGCGCCATGATGTTTGCCGGGCTGACGGTGGAAGAGGGATGGCTTGTGGATGACCGCGACAGTTCGGGAAAGTATCTCACCCAGCTGACCCTGCCCCAGCCCCTGCCCACCGCCTTTGTGTGCAATAACGATCAGGTGGCCATGCGCCTTGTGGCGCAGCTGGAGGCGATGGGAGTGCGTGTGCCGCAGGATATCTCAGTCACGGGATTTGATAACTTTATCTATGCCACGCTCTGCGTGCCCGCGCTGACCACATACACGGTGGATCAGGAACGCATGGCACAGGTGGCCATCCGGCGGCTGCAAAGCCGGATCCGGGATGGAGCCGAGGGTCCCATTCGCACCATTGTAGGCGGATGGGTGGTGGAACGCGAATCCACCTGCGCGCGGGCAGAGAAGCAGGCATGAATGCAAAAGTGAACAGAAAATGGGCGAAGACGGCATGTTCTGCGGGGGGAGATGCCGGGTCGCCCTTTTGATTTTCAAAAAAATGCGGCAGAATATGTGTGAAATGCTAAGGCGGA
>DVMG01000066.1 GCA_018715105.1 Candidatus Ventricola intestinavium | reverse complement strand
TGTAAAATCATCAATTCATTCCATCTTTCGTATTTTTCGGATCGGATTTACAAAAAACGGCTCTGCGCCGGATTCAATCCAGCGCAAAGCCGCTTTTCCAAAGAGAAGTTTCCTTCCCCCCCACATGCTTTTTTATGCCTTCTTGCGACGCCCGTGCGGCCCTGCATGGGCAACGCTCTATGCGCGCTGCTTTCCATGCTGGAGCACCTGCTCAAACGTCTTCTTATACACAAGCAGGGATACCGCCGGCCCCACCAAATCCGACACCGGCTCGGCATAAAACGCCGCCCCGGCCCCCAGAAATGCCGGCAGGCCAAAAAGCGCCGCAAAATACACCAGTTTGCGGAAAAAGGAGAGCACAAACGACAGCCGCACCTGCCCCAAAGCCGTAAAGCCATCCACAATCTCATATTGAATGCCAAGCGGCACGATGGCCAGCGTACACACGCCAATGGCCCAGGCCGCGATCCGGGCCACGCCGTCATCCTGCGTAAACAGCCGGACAAACACAGGCCCCCCAATCCTGGCCAGCACAAACATGCCTGCCGTGAAACCCACACACAGCGCGAAGACACGCTTTTGCGCCCCACGGACACGTTCCATCCGGCGCGCACCGTAATTAAAGGACAGAATCGACTGTGTGCCGCCGGAGATGCCGCCAAGAGGCATGGTGACAATCAGCATAAAGCTCTGCGCAATCACGGAGGCGGTAACGAGCCGGTCGCCCATCTGAGGCCCTCCGTAATGCTGAAGAACCGCATTCATGGCCATGATCATCCCATTGTCGATGGCGATAATGGCAAAGGGAGAAAAACCAAGCGCTAACACTTTTTTGCAGACGGACAGGCGGATTGCGCCCCACGTGATGGGCACATGCACGCGCCGCCCCCGCAAAAAGAGGAAAGCTCCTGCCGCGCTGGCCATCTGCGAGAGCACGGTGGCCACGGCCGCGCCGCGCACGCCCATATCCAGGGCGAATATGAACACCGGGTCGAGCACAAGATTGAGCACCGCGCCCAAAACAGTCAGCTTCATCCCTTCCGAAGCAAACCCCTGGGCAAGGATCAGCTGATTGAGCCCGGAGGCAAGCAGGGCAAAAACCGTGCCGCTCAGGTACACGGTGAAGTATGCCTCCGCATAGGGATAGGTGGTCTCGCTCGCCCCGAAAAAGCGCAGCAGAGGCCCCCGCAGGGGAAGGATGAGCACCGTGATCATCACAGAAAAGCCCAGCAACATCATCACACAGCTGCGCAAAATGCATGCCGCCTCCTGCGGCTTTTCCTCCCCCATGCGGATGCTCATCAGCGGGGAACCACCCCAGGAAATCCAGACGGCGGCCGAGCCGATCATGGTCACCACGGGTCCGCACACCCCCACGCCCGCCAGCGCCAGAGCCCCTTCACCGGGAATGTTTCCCACATACATGCGGTCGACAAGGCTGTAAAACACGCTGACAAACTGGGCCAGCATACTCGGCAGCGCCGTGCGCAGCACCAGGCTCCCCGTGTCGTCCCGCCCCAGATCCATTTCGCTCCTCATTCCATTTCCTCTTTTCCGATTCTTTTGCCGCGCAGGCGTCCTCTCACGCCCACTGTCCCAGCATTTCGCGCATCCATTGATAAACATCCATGTCATAGACACGTTGCAGGCATTCGCGGGTCAGCACGTCGCGGATGGCGCCTCTTGACATGCACCGGCCCTGATGCAGGAGCACCGCATGCGAGCCATACCGGCGGGCGAGGCTCAGATCGTGCACCACCGAGATCACCGCGCGTCCCGGCTGCTTCTGCCACTCCTGAATCAGGGAAAAAATATGCTTTTGATACACCAGATCCAGATGGTTGGCGGGCTCGTCCAGAATCAGAATCTGCGGATCCTGCGCGAATACCTGGGCAAGGAACATGCGCTGGAGTTCGCCGCCCGAGAGGGTCAGCACGCTGGCATGGCGCAGCTGCGTCAGGCCGGTGAGAGCGAGCGCCCGTTCCACCTGATCTCTTCCGCCTTCGTCTCGGGCGCGGAGGAAGCCGGATGCATGGGCATAGCGCCCCATTGCAACCACCTCTTCCACCGAATAGGCGTATCCCACGGCGTTCTTCTGCGCCAGCACCCCCATTTTGCGCGCAAGCTGAGCGGGTTTGAAGGAGCGAATCTCTTTCCCTTCCAGCCAAACCCGGCCTGTATACGGCACGCCGCCGGAAAGCGCCTCCACAAGCGTCGATTTGCCCGCGCCGTTGGGGCCCGCCAGCATCAGCCACTGCCCCTCCATCAGCTCAAAGGATACCCCGTCCACCACGGTGTGCCCGCCGTAGCGCACCGTCACATTTTCCGCCTTCAGCATCGCGGCTGTCCCGCCTTTCTCGTCCGGTAAAAGATCAGCACAAACGCCGCTGCCCCTACCAGAGACGTCACCACGCCGATGGGCAGCTCAATCGGGCTCAGGAGCGTTCGCGCCAGAAGATCTGCCAGCAGCAGAAAAATCGCGCCGGAAAACATGGACAGCGGCAGCAAGCGCCTGTGGTTGGGCCCCGCCGCCATGCGCGCCATGTGCGGCATGGCCAGGCCCACAAAGCCGATTGTGCCGCCGATGGACACGCATACGCCGATCAGCACCGAGACCGTGACCAGGAGAATCAGCTTGACCCGCTTCACATGCACGCCCATGTGCCGTGCGCTCTCTTCCCCCAGAGCGAAGGCATTCAGCTCGCCGGCATACCGCAGGATGATGCTTCCGCACACCAGCAGCGCCAGCGCCAGAATGCCCGCATGGGGATAACCCGTCGAGGACAGCGATCCCATCGTCCAGAAGGTGATGGAGCGCACCCGTTCACCGGCAAAGGAGATGACCAGCGTGATGAGGCTGGAAGCAAACATGGAAAAGATCACACCGATCAAAATAATGCTGTCCGTGGCCAGCGACCGGTCCAGCGCATAGGCCAGCGACAGGATCAAAAGCAGGGAAAGAAAGGCGAAGATCATCGCCATGAGCATGGTTCCGCCATAGGCAGAGCCGGGGATGCGAAGGCCCCCTGCAAGCGCCAAAACCGCACCGAGCGCCGCGCCGGAAGAAACCCCCAGCGTTGAACCATCCGCCAGCGGGTTGCGCAGCAGGCCCTGCATGGCCGCGCCGCACAGGGACAGCGCCGCTCCCATCAGCGCCACATTGAGCACACGCGGCAGGCGCACGTTCAGAATGATGTTTTGGGGAATGCCCGGCGGCACTTCCAGCCCGCAAAACGAATGGAAGATTGCGCTCAGCGTATCCTTCAGCGAAATGGAGACGCTGCCGGTTGTAATGCAGGCAAGCAAGGCCGCCAGCAGAGCCAGTATAAACAGCACATAGATGCGAAAGGAAAAGCGTTCGGGTCTTGTTTTCATGTTGTCCTCGCCATGTGAAAAATCCTGTGAAAAAGAGAGGGAGCCTTCGAGGGCTCCCACAAGATGGCCGGCCAGAGGATCCCCCTTCAGGGAGAGAATGGCGCTTCGCCCGGAACACGCACCAAACCGGAGGCCGGCTTTCGCAGAAAAAGGGCGCTGCATGCACCGCGAAAGAGACCTTTGGGTTCCCGAAACGCCCGGTATTCAGGCGGCGGGCGCCTCTTCGGTTTCGGATTCAGCGTTCCTCAGAAAGGCGCTAAGCTCCATGGCCGCATCCTTCAGGCGCGGACCGGGGCGGGAAATGGCGTTGGAATCCGCGTTGAATACAGCGCCGCTGACGACCGCCTTCATGCTTTCCCAACCGGCGCGGCTGAGAATTTCTTCCACAGGGGTCATCCCCCCATCCCCGTACATCGTGATGGTCACGATGTAATCGGGATCCCGGGCGATGACCTGCTCCTCGGAAACGGCGGCCCAGCCCTCCACATCCGCAAAGGCATTGGTCAGGCCGCACAGCGCGGCCAGCTCATCCATAAAGGTGTTGCTGCCCGCTGTCCACAGGCCATACTGCAGCGGAGACACCTCAAAATACACGGTTTTTCCAGTGTTCTCGCTCTCCGCCGCCACGCTGTCAAACGCGGCCTGCATCTCGGCGATGAGCGCCTCGGCTTCTTCCTCTCGGGCCATGAGCCGGCCCATCATGCGGATGGCGGTATACACGCCTTCGATGTCGTTGGCATCGCTGATCACAACCTGAACCCCATTTCCCTCCAGCATGCGGACCTGATCCTCCGTCTGTGCCATGTCATTCATGATCACAATCTGGGGATAAAGCGCCAGGATTTCCTCGATATTCGTATCCGAACCGGATTGCACGACGGGAATCTCCTGAATGGAGGCCGGGTAATCGCAGTATTCGCCGCGGCCCACCAGCATCTCTTCGCAGCCCAGCGCACAGAGAATTTCACAGTCGGCTGGGGTCAGCGCCACGATGCGGGTCGCAGGTTCGCTCAGCGTGATCTCACGGCCATACATATCCGTGAGGGTGATGGGCGTATCCTCTGCGAGGACGGCGCTCATGCACATCAGCAGCAGCAGAGCAAGCAGCAGAGTCATGCTTTTCTTGGACATTGGGTTTTCCTCCTGATTATTTTGATCAAATGAATCAGCGAGAAGGGCTGCTTGATTCGGAAACGGGAGAAAAACCTCCCGGCCGTCATAAGGCGCATGTCGGCCGCCTCATGAACGCCGCACGAAAAAAACAGCGTCCCTCCCTGAGGAACACTAAACAGGCCGCCGCTATGCCGCCGGCCTAAATAGCCATCCCACCCCCAGGGGAATGATGATTCACGGTGTAAACAGGTCTCCCGGCTTTGCTTCCTCCTACTTGCGCACCTTCCCGCTTTCGCAGTGGCTTCCATAGGCCGCTTCCTGGATGGCCAGGACACGACAACACGCTTTCGTCCGCTTCACGGTTACTGGGATAGCCCGGAACTTGCATCCGATTCCCATGACGGTTTCAGCTGTCGCCGCCCCATGTCTGGGGCACGGGCGCTGGCTGGCACGGACCTTTCAAGCAGAGTGATCCCCTCCTGAGGCCATGCATAACCGCCGCGCATCGCTGCGCAGATACACCGGCTATTCATTTGTCGTCTCTATTATAGGCCCCGCAGGCCCCGGCGTCAATCGGTTTTTCGGGCATCCGGCGTTCTTTCCTCTTCCTGTTTTCCTTCCCGGTCCATGCGCTTCACGACGTCCATCAGATCGCCATAGCGTGCGAGGATCTTTTCGTAATTCTCCCTCCAATGGGGAAACGTGCAGTTTTCACAGCTTTTGATTCCCCGGTCGGTATAAAGAAAATTTCCGCCGCACTTTTTTCCCAGTGTATACAGGGGGCAGTAACAGAACAGGCAGTTAAACGCCTCT
>DVMG01000065.1 GCA_018715105.1 Candidatus Ventricola intestinavium | reverse complement strand
GCGCGGCATAGAGGGGCTTTTGAATGGGCTTTCCAAGGGCCCTGCCAACGGATGCATGCCTTGCAGAAGGCGTGGATCTTATTAGACGGGGACGGGACGCAGACCCGTTATCAGGCTGCACCGTATGATGGTACGGGGTGAGCGGGCCGATTCGGCCAATATGAGTGGCACCACGGAAGCAATTCCGCCTCATGTTCCCACAGGGGGGACATGAGGCGTTTTTGTTTAAGAGGCGTTTTCCCTCATCTCCCGCTTTCCCGCTACTGACCCACCGACCGGCGGCACAGCCGCCAGAAAAGCAGGAGGTACACACCATGAAACGCATCTTTTCTCTCTTGGCCGCTCTCGTTTTGATCGTCTGCTCCGCATTGGCCTGCGCAGAGAGCTACACCATCGGCATTGGCCAGTTTGCCGAGCATGGCTCGCTTGACAACTGCCGCACAGGTTTTATCATGGGGCTTGAGGAGGCCGGGCTCGTGGAAGGCGAAAACCTGGAAATCCTCTATCAGAACGCACAGGCCGATATGGGCATTGCCCAGCAGATTGCCGCCCAGTTTGCCGCCGCGCCGGTCGACCTGATGGTGGGCATTGCCACCCCGATGGCGCAGGCCTGCTACAACGCAGCGGACGGCGAAATTCCCACCATTTACACCGCTGTGTCCGATCCGGTCAGCGCCGGCTTTGCGGATGAAAGCGGCGCCTCTCTGGGCAACGCCACCGGCACCGCCGACACCCTGCCCGTGGCGGCACAGCTGTCCACCATCCGCGCGATGCTTCCGCAAGCCAAGACCATCGGCATCCTTTACACCACCAGTGAGGTGAATTCCCTCTCCACCATCGAGACGTACAAAGCCCTCGCCCCGGAATACGGCTTTGAAATTGTGGAAAGCGGCATCAGCACCTCCGCAGACATTCCTCTGGCGCTTGACGCCCTGCTGCCGAAAGTGGACTGCATGACCAACCTGACGGACAACACCGTCGTCTCCGCCCTGGCTCTTGTGCTGGATAAGGCCAATGCGGCGGGCAAGCCTGTCTTCGGTTCCGAAATTGAGCAGGTGAAGCTGGGCTGCGTTGCCGCCGAAGGGCTTGACTACATCGCGCTGGGCCGCCAGACAGGCCTGATGGCCGCCCAGGTTCTGAAGGGCGAGGCGCAGGCCAGCGAAATCCCCTATGAAATCATTTCCGAACCGAGCCTGTATATCAATTCCGAGGCGCTTTCTTCTTTCGGCATCACGCTGAGCGATGAACTCGCCGCGCGCGCCATCGAAGCGGAGTAACCCCTTTTCCGCCCGTGCGCTTTGGCAGCGGAACGCCGGCCGGTTTTCCGGCCTCTCCCCTCGGTTGGGCACCGGGGCACGCCTGAAAGGATGCGCCTCGGCGCCTCTGAACGCATGTTTCCGATCCAATCTCATGAATCGACGGAGGGTTTTCCATGTCTCAACTTCTTGGCGTGCTCGAACAGGGCTTTATCTACGCCATCCTTGCCCTAGGCGTGTATATCACATTCAAGATTCTCGATTTTCCGGATATGTCCGTCGATTCGACGTTTCCCCTCGGCGCAGCTGTCACGGCCCTGATGATTTCCTCCGGCCTTCCTCCGCTCGCCTGCATCCCCGCGTCACTGGTGGCCGGCGCGGCCGCCGGCGCCATCACGGGCATCATTCACGTGAAGTTTCATGTGCGCGATCTGCTCTCCGGCATCATCGTGATGACAGGGTTGTATTCGATCAACCTGCACATCGCCGGGCGCTCCAACGTGCAGCTCTTTTCCTTTGACACTCTGTTTAAGAATGATCTGATCAGCGCGCTGCCCGCCGGTGTTCAGCCCTATGCGCCGGTTCTTCTTCTGGCGCTGCTGACGCTGCTTTGCAAAGTGCTCATGGATCTGTATCTGGCCACGCGCTCCGGTTTCCTTCTGCGCGCGACCGGGGATAATCCCACGCTTGTCGCCACCCTGGCCAAAGACAGCGGCAAAGTCAAGATTCTCGGCCTGTCCATCGCCAATGCGCTCGTCGCGCTCTCCGGCTGCATCATGTGCCAGTATCAGCGTTACTTTGATATTTCCATGGGAACCGGCACGCTGGTTCTGGCGGTGGCGTCCGTCATCGTGGGCACCCAGCTTCTGCGGGGCCTGCGCATTCTGCGGGCGACGACCGCGGTTGTGCTCGGTTCGGTGCTCTACAAGGGCTGCGTCGCGCTGGCGCTGAGCCTGGGCCTTTCTCCGTTTGACATGAAGCTCGTCACTGCCGCGCTGCTGCTTGTCATCATCATCGCGGGCGGCCATTCCAGGAAGAAGGTGAAACGCCATGCTTGAATTGAGGGACATTGTCAAAATCTATCAGGGCGGAACGGTCAATGAAACCTGCCTGTTCAACGGCTTCTCCCTCTCCATTCCGGATGGGCAGTTTGTCTGCGTGGTGGGCTCCAACGGCTCCGGCAAAACATCGCTGCTCAACATCATCTGCGGCTCGATCTCCGTGGATGAAGGGCAGGTGTTTGTGGGCGGCGAAAATGTGACGCACATGCCGGAGCATCGCCGCCACCGCCGCATCGGCCGCGTGTATCAGGATCCGGCGCTGGGCACCTGTCCTTCCATGACCATTCTTGAAAACATGTCCATGGCCGACAACAAGGGCCGGCCCTTCAACCTTCTTCCCTGCGTGAACCGCAAAAAGACGGAGGAATACCGCGCGCTGCTCGCTCAGCTCGGCCTGGGGCTGGAAGACAAGATGGGCGTGCGTGTGGGCAGCCTTTCCGGCGGCCAGCGCCAGGCCATGGCGCTGCTGATGAGCACCATGACCCCGATTGAATTCCTCATCCTGGATGAGCATACCGCCGCGCTCGACCCCAAGACCGCCGAGATCATCATGCAGCTGACGGGCAAAATTGTGGCGGAAAAAAAGCTGACCACCATCATGGTCACGCACAATCTGCGCTATGCCGTTGAATACGGCAACCGGCTTTTGATGATGCACCAGGGCCGGCTGGAGCTCGACCTGAGCGGCGAGCGGCGCCAGAACCTGCGGGTGGACGACCTGCTTCAGAGGTTTAACGAAATCAGCATCGAGTGCGGAAACTGAGCCCCCCGCACGCCCGGAAAGGGCCGGCGGTTTACAGGCTTTTGAGCCTGCCGACAACCGCCTGATCCGCCGGACAAAACGCATAGTTCTCCGCTTCATCCGCCGTGATGAAGCGGATTTCGCTGTGCTCCAGGCACTGAGGTTCTCCCTGTGTGATCGCGGCACGATACACGGTCATGTGGATGGTCACATCGGGATAGGCATGCACCACCTCCATAAAAACGCCCATGGGCCGGACCTCGATACCCAGCTCCTCCCGACATTCGCGCACAAGCGCCTGCTCCCCCGTCTCGCCCGGCTCCAGCTTGCCGCCCGCAAACTCCCAAAGCAGCGCGCGCGCCTTTCCGGCCGGACGCCGGCAGACCATAAACCGCTCTTTCCGCATGATCAGGGCCGCGGCAACCTCCATCATCCCGTTTTTCCTCCTCAGAACGAATTGCGCACATTCAGGCGGATGGGCTTTACCTGCTTTTCCGGGCTCTTTGCGGCCCGTTCCTCGAGCATGCGGGCAAACAGATCATCGTCAAAAGGCAGCTCCACCGTGTTCCCCGTCCAGGAGGAAAGCAGCATGGCGTTTGAAAGCTCCAGGCTGTAAAGCCCCTCGCGGCCATCCGCAACCATCTCCTCTCCATAGAGGATGTGCCGTGCAAACGCGCGGATTACCCCCGCATGCATGGGGTTGGGGCTGTCGGGCGTGATGTCCTGCACGTCCGTCTCCGGCTTGCCGAAGCCTCCTTCAAATTCACGGATAAACCGGCCGGCCGGTATGCGCGACGTGGTCATCTTCAGCCGCCCGCCTTCATAGACGAGCTGCCCTCCGTCCAGCGAGATTTCAAACCGGTTCGTGCCGGGCACCTCGCCTGTGCAGGCGATAAACGTGCCCGTCGCGCCGTTTTTATATTCGACATAGGCGGTCACATCGTCCTCCACCTCGATGTCATGCCACCGGCCAAAGCCGCAGAATGCGCGCACGCGCACCGGCATGCCGCAGATCCACTGCCACAGATCCAGATTATGCGGGGCCTGATTGAGCAGCACGCCGCCGCCGTCCTGCTTCCACGTGGCGCGCCACGCTCCGGCGTCATAATAGCTCTGCGCGCGCAGGATGTCGGTCACGATGACGCTCGTGCGCCGGATTTCTCCCAGCTCTCCGGAGGAAACAATGCGCTTCATCCGCGCATAGGCAGGGTTTGTGCGCACGTTGAACATCACGCCGAACGCAAGCCCGCTGCGGTCCGCCACCTGGTGAAGCGCCCTGACTTCCTTGGTGCACACACCCGTCGGCTTCTCAAGCAGCACATGGATCCCCGCCTCAAAGGCCTTGGCCGCCTGCCCGGCATGCAGCCTGTGCGGCGTGGCGATGAGCACCGCGTCGATCTCTCCGCTTTCATACATCTGTTCGGGCGTGGCAAACACATGCACCGCCTCGCCGCCGGGAAGCGCCCGCAGCCTGCCGGCATGCTCCGCGCTGCCGGTCGCCACGGCGCAAAGCCGCACCTCTTTTCCATCCCGAAGAATCGTCTCGGCGTGATCAAGGCCCATGGACCCCAGGCCCACGATGCCAAACCGCACTTGGTTCATTGTCTATTCCTCCTTTTCATCCGCCGCCTCCCCTGCCGGGAAGAAAGCGGAATCCTTTTTCCGGCAATCCTGTTCCTGACAAGCTTCAAATCCATCGCGCCTGCACATAAAAACCGCCCGCGGCCTCACCCTTCCGCGGGCGGCGTGCGCATCAGCGCTTGATGTCGTAATTCATGTTCATCAGGTTGCGGATGCTGCTCACATCGTCGGTGATGTTCGCGTCGCCGTGGATGGTGTGCTTGATGACGCTGGAAGCCACCGCAAAGTTGATCATGTCCATCGGCTTATAGTCATGCAGCATGGCATAGATCAGGCCGCTTGCAAAGGCATCGCCGCCACCCACACGGTCCAGAATCGTAAAGGTATACATGCGGCTTTCAAACGTGTGCCCTTCATACCACATAAACGCCTTGAGGCTGTTTTCACTGCCGGAATGCGCATAGCGCACATGCCGCCCGATGCATTTGATGTTGGGATAGCGGTCGACGAACGCGCGGAAGATCTCGTCCTGCTGCTCATAGCTGGGCTGCATGGGCACGCCGTCCTTGTAATCCCCCTTGCTGTGATCCTCCTCATCGCGCCAGAGATGATAGGGCTCGATGCCCAGGAGAATATCCACATACGGCAGGCACAGCGTGCAGAAATCGCGCGCCTCCTCCCAGGTCCACAGCCGGCTGCGGAAATTGCCGTCAAAGCTGACTGTAAGGCCCTTTTCCTTGGCCTTTTTGAGCATGTTGAGCGTAAGCTCGCGGCAGTTGGGCCCCAGAGCCGGCGTAATGCCGCTCATATGCAGCCAGTCATATCCCTCAAGCAGGCCGTCCAGGTCGTAGTTTGAAAAGTCATACTCCACCAGCGCGCTGTGCTTGCGGTCATAGATGACCTTGCTCGGGCGGATGCCGTAGCCCGTCTCCAGATAATAGGTGCCCAGGCGATGGGTGGGGGTCTCCTCCGGCGTGGAAAGAATCATGGGCGTGCAGTGCACGTCGTTGGAGCGCAGCATGCGCACCGCACTCTTGCCCAGGCTGTTATTGGGCACCACTGAGAAAAATGTGCTGTCCACCCCCAGGTTGGCCAGCGCAAGCGCAATATTGGCCTCGCTTCCGCCATAGCTGGCCTCAAAGCTGGAAGCCATGCGGATTTTTTCGTAGTTGGGCGGGGTCAGCCGCAGCATGATCTCCCCCATGGTGATGAATTTCTTGGAGCTTTCCATGTCCTTGAGCAGTGGAT
>DVMG01000064.1 GCA_018715105.1 Candidatus Ventricola intestinavium | reverse complement strand
AGTTCAGCAGGCTGATCCTCTCGCTGTACCGCCACAACGGCTCCATCACAAAGACCGCATCGGAGCGTTTCATCCATAAAAACACCGTTCAATACAAGCTCAACCGTATTGCGGAAATGACGGGCTATAACCCGCGCGACTGGCTCAACATCCCGCTGTTTTATCTGGCCATTCTGTTTCGTGAGCGAAACAGCTGATTCTTTTCCAAATCGCCGCTGTACGCCGCAAAAAGCGGAAAGGGGGGAAGGCGATCCGTCCGGCGGGCGGCTCGGCAGGCAGCCGGTGCAAAAGCGCCGTGCCATTCGTTCCATGCACTTTACAGACGCAAGGAGGCATTCATCCATGACAGGTATCCTGCTCATCATTGCATTCGTCATCATGGTCATCGTGATGATCGTGGCCATCTCCAAGTTCAAAATCCATCCGTTTCTTTCCATCATGGGCGTATCGCTCGTGCTGGGCCTGCTCGCTATCCCGCTTCCCGAGGTGCCCAACACGATCGGCGCCGGTTTTTCCAGCACGTTCTCCTCGCTGGGCATCGTCATCATTCTGGGCGCGATGATCGGCTACTTTTTGGAGAAGACCGGCGCTGCGCTGACCATGGCCGACTGGGTCATCCGCCGTGTCGGAGATAAACATCCGGAAGCGGCCATCCTGCTCATGGGCTGGATCGTTTCCATTCCGGTCTTCTGCGATTCGGGCTATGTGATTCTCAATCCCATCCGTAAAGCCATTGTCCGAAAAACAGGCGTTTCCGGGGCGGCCATGGCCGTTGCGCTGAGCGCAGGCCTGTACACATCCCATGTGTTCATCCCGCCCACTCCCGGTCCCATCGCCGCCGCGCAGTCCCTCGGGCTTGAAAACCACATGCTCATGGTCATCCTGGTGGGCGCGCTTGTTTCCATTCCGGCGCTCATCGCAGGCTATTTCTTTGCCCGGTATATGGGCCCCAAGGTGCACTCCTCCGATGACGCGGATGAAACCGCCAAGAGCTATGATCAGCTCAAGGCCGAGTATGGCAAGCTGCCCGGCGTGGCCATCTCCTTTGCCCCCATCGTCATGCCCATCGTGCTGATGGGGGTCAAGTCGGTGGTGGATATGGCGGGCATGACCGGCCTGTTTGCCGAAATCCTTCAGTTTCTGGGCACCCCCATGGTCGCCCTGGCCGTGGGCCTGCTCATCTCCCTGGGCACGCTCTACTCCACCGGAAAGGGCGATGAATTCTACACCCTGGCGGATGAGACGCTCAAAACCGTGGGCCCGATCCTGTTTGTCACCGCTGCCGGCGGCGTGCTGGGCCGCGTGATCACCGACGCGGGCATCGTCTCCTATATTTCCGAAAACGCGACGTTCCTGTCCAACATCGGGATCTTCTTCCCGTTCCTCATCGCCGCCATCCTCAAAACGGCGCAGGGCTCCTCCACCGTGGCCATTACAACCACGGCCGGCATCATGGGGCTGTATTCTGCCGAAGGCTCGCTCATGGCCGCATTGGGGCTGACGACTCCCTTTGCCGCCGCCATGACGGTCATGGCCATCGGCGCGGGCGCGATGACCGTTTCGCACGCCAACGATTCCTATTTCTGGGTCGTTACCAACTTCGGCGGGCTGAAGGTGGAGGATGGCTACAGGACACAGACCCTGTGCACCCTGCTCATGGGCGTGGCGTCAATCCTCTTCATCTGGCTGATCCTGCTCTTCGTGCATTGATGTCCCGCAGGGCGGGCAATCCGCCCCGATTTTCCAGCCATACATCATCGCCCCAGAGGGACGGAATTCTGTCCGTCCCTCGGCTTTCCATGCCAGGAGGATAACGAATGGATCTGCAGCATGACGCAAAACAAATTATCGATCGTTCTTTGCAAACCGTCCTTCCCGATGCCGCCGTGCGCCGGGCGCTTGAGGAGCATCCCATCGACCGCGGGGCCACGGTGATCGCCATCGGCAAAGCCGCCTGGCGCATGGCCCGCGCTGCCCAGCAGGTGCTCGGTGAGCGCCTGAAATCCGGCATCGTCATCACCAAATACGGTCACAGCGAAGGGCCGCTGCCCCGCATGACCATCTTCGAGGCCGGGCATCCCGTTCCGGATGCCCATGGCGTTGAAGCCACCCGGCAGGCGCTGCGCCTGGCCGACAGCCTCACGCAGGAGGATGTCGTCATCTTCCTCGTATCCGGCGGCGGTTCCGCCCTCTTTGAGATGCCGCTGGAGGGCGTGAGCCTGGAGGATATCGCCGGCATCACGCGTCAGCTTCTCGCCTGCGGGGCGGATATCGTGGAGATCAACACGCTCCGCAAGCATCTCTCCGCGGTGAAGGGCGGGCGCTTTGCAGAGCGCTGCGCGCCCGCGCGGGTGCTGGCCATCGTGCTCAGCGACGTGCTGGGCGATCCGCTTGACAGCATTGCCTCCGGCCCGGCCTGCCCGGACAGCAGCACCTGCCAGGACGTGAAGGCCATCATCGCCCGCCATCACCTGCGCATTCCCGATCATGTTCTGCCGGCGCTTTCGATGGAGACCCCCAAGCGCATCCTCAATGCGGAGCACATTGTCACCGGAAACGTGCGGGCCCTGTGCAGTGCGGCCATGCGGGAGGCCGCTGCGCTGGGCTATGCCCCGCTTCTTCTGACCACTACGCTCAGCTGTGAGGCCCGCGAGGCGGGCGCCATGCTGGCCGCCATGGCCAGGGAAATCCGCGCGTCGGGCAATCCCCTGCCCGCGCCGTGCGCCGTGATCCTCGGCGGGGAGACCCTCGTCCACCTGCGCGGAAATGGCCGCGGAGGACGCAATCAGGAGCTTGCCCTCGCCGCAGCCGCCGGCCTGAGCGGCCTTCCGGACACGCTTCTCTTCTCCCTGGGCTCGGATGGCACCGACGGCCCCACCGATGCGGCCGGCGGCATGGTGACGGGGGAATTTGCCTCCGCCTGCCGGGCGCGCGGCCTTTCCATAGAGGCAAGCCTGGCCAATAACGACGCCTACACCCTGCTTAAAGAGATGGGCGCCCTGATCATGACCGGCCCGACCGGCACCAATGTCAACGATCTCACCGTGCTGCTGTGCCGGTAAAGCCCGGCGCAGCAAACAGCCGCTCTCCCTGCGCGTGGGAAAGCGGCCGTTTGTTATGAAAATCTTTTTGGGCGCGGCTTCGGCCTCGGACGCCGGGCCGCAAGAAGCATGGCATCGCGCCGGGGGATACGGCCGGCATCATGCCGGTTTCCGTTTGTTGAGATAAGCACCGCTTTCCTTCCGGATAGGCGTTGCTTTTCCAAAGATTGGGAGAATCTTTTCTCCCCCCTTTGGGGAAGAAAAGCGTTTTATCAACGGTCTTCAAGCCGGCATCATGCCGGTTTCTTTTCTTTGCCGCAGGCGGTCTGCGGGCTCATGCGTTTGGCCCCCCGTCATACCCGGCCTCACCGGTCTCCTCGTCATAGCCCACCCGCATGACAATGCCCTGGGTATAATCGCCAAACTTCTCGCCAAAGAGATTGATCCCTCCCACATGCGCGGCATCCGGGCGCACGCCCAGGCTCAGAGCGACATAATCCTGTTTTTCCAGATACAGGTCATGCAGGTTTACGCCGGAGAGCTCTTCTCCATCCAGGCTGCTGCCCTGCGTATCCACCCGCCAGGTCTTGAGCAGGCCATATTGGGAAGACGTATCGCTCCACCAGGATGGATTGAGCCTCCCCCGCCTTCCGCCATAATCCCCCGGGCTGATCCATGTGCCCAGCTGATGGCCATTGACGGAGACAAGAATATCGCTCTTGAAATCATCGCGGTACATGGGGGCGTTTGAGGAGATTTCCATCGAAAACTCAATCCACGCCACCTGCCTGGGATCCACCTCGCCCAGTGAAAACCGGTATTCCAGCATACCGGATTTAAACCAGATCATCTGGGCCCCGAACCGGTCCGGATGATAAAACGTCGCCGATGCATTGGTCGTTCCGATCCACGCGTGTTCAGACACCATGCCGCATTCCGGGCAGATGTTTTCCGCGCTGGAATAGCCGCCGATCGGCAGGTGCATCGTCAGCGCGCTGACGCCGTTTTGCGCCTGCGGCACGAGGCTCATGCTGATGGATTCCACCCGGCGCGAGCACAGTTTCATCGCGCCGCGGATCCCCGGCTGAATCTCTGTGGTGATCAGCCCCGCCGCCTCCAGCTGGCGCACATTGAGCGCCGCAGTGGACACGGGCAGGGAAAGCGCCTCGGCCAGCTCATTGACATTCATGGAGCGTGCGTCCAGCAGCGCAATCATGCGCGCACGCATGGGAGATGAAAGCGCCTTGGCGACAGGGCACAGGCGCTCGATTTGATCGAGTGAGAGACTGATATGCTTCCCCTCGTCCACATGGACGGACATGGATGACCCCTCCTTCCGCCGGAAG
>DVMG01000063.1 GCA_018715105.1 Candidatus Ventricola intestinavium | reverse complement strand
AGGAATTTGAAAAGGAACGCGGTGTGATCCTGGAGGAAATCGCCATGTGCGAGGACACGCCGGAGGATCTGGTGTATGATCTGCTTTCCGAGGCTTACTTTGGCGATCATCCGCTTTCCAGGCCGATTCTGGGCACGCATGATCAGATTGCGTCCGTCACAAGACAGGCGCTGATCGAATTCAGAAAGAAACACTACCGTCCGGATAACACCGTGCTGGCCATTGCGGGCCAGTTTGATCTGGATGCGTTCCGCGCCATGGCGGAGCGTTATCTGGGCTCGTGGCAGGCACAGGGCAGCACCCAAACGCCCGAACCTCCTCAGGAATGCGCGCCCCGGCTGCTCACCCGCCGCAAGGAGATCGAGCAGGTGCACATGTGCCTGGCCTATCCCGGCGTCGCGCAGGATGACGTGGATCTGTATCCGATGAGTGTGATGAACAATCTGCTGGGCGGGGGAATGTCCTCCCGGCTGTTTCAGCGCATCCGGGAAGAGATGGGCGCGGCTTATTCGGTCTACAGTTTTCCCTCCACGTATACCAATTGCGGCACGCTCAGCATTTACGCCGGCACATCGCCGGAAACGGCGCAGAAGGTGGCCGATGAGATTCACAGAGAGATCGGGGAGCTGATGCGCGGCGGGGTGACGGAGGAGGAATTCGCCATGGCAAAGGATCAGCTCAAGGTATCCTATGTGCTGGGGCTGGAGAGCAGCTCATCGCGCATGTCTTCCATTGGCCGCAGCAAGCTGCTTCGCGGCATCGCAATCGATCCGCAGGAGGTTGTGGGCAGAATTGAGGCTGTCACCAAGGAGGATGTGGAGCGCGTCGCCCGCAGGACATTCACAAAGCCTTTCGCGGCTTCAGCGGTGGGGCGAAACGTGGAGGAGCTCAGGCTCCTGGGCGATGCGCGCTGAGCAGGCCCCGGGCATTTCACTTTAACGGCGCTGCCAAAGCGTGGACACAGGAGGAACGGCTGGAAGATCGATCCGGCTGCGGCACAGGACAGAAGGCCGGGAAGGCTGTTTCAGAAGGCTGTTTCAAAGGAAGGAAATCCATTCATCCATGAAGGAAAGGAAGGAAATTCACGAGCGCATTGCGCAGCGCCTGCACATGCAGGCGGAAGAGCAATACCGCGCGTTTGCCTGCAGCCTGCTTCCGGGGGTGCACGGCGTGCTGGGCGTGCGTCTGCCCATCCTGCAGCGCATGGCCCGGGAGCTCGCAGAGGAGGACTGGCGCGCCTACCTGAGCACGGCACGGGATGACAGCTTTGAGGAAATCATGCTCCAGGGCTTGACGCTGGCACGGGCTCGGGCCTCTCTGGAAGAAAAAGGGCCGTATATCGAGCACTTTCTTCCAAAGATTGACAACTGGTCGGTATGCGACAGCTTCTGCGCGGCGTTCCGGTCTGCGCGGGAGGAGCCGCAGGCCCTGCTCGCGCTGATTGACCGCTATCTTTCCTCCGAAAAGACCTATGAAGCCCGTTTTGCCGTTGTGATGCTGCTGAACCATGCCATGGATGCCGGTCATCTGGAGCAGGCGCTTTTGCGTCTTCTGCGCGTGCGCGCGCCGGGTAAGAGCGCGCAGGTGGCCGTGGCATGGGCGCTGAGCGTGGCCTACCGCGCAGATCCTGCGTATACGCTGAGCTTTATGCAGCAGCATGCATTTTCGCCGTTTATCAGGAAAACGGCCTTTCAGAAGATGATCGAACTGCGCAGTACCGGCCCTGAAGAAAAGGCAAGGCTGCGCGCGCTCCGGGGATGACAGGCCCCGCTTACAAAGAAAGAAGATCGCTTCGCCCTGCGCGGGCCGCCTTATGCGGTGGGTCAGGGCGGAGCGATTGCATTTCGTCCGCGGATCGGATACAATCAAAGGCAAAAGAAAAGCCTGCCCGGCGCATCGCGCGCCCGGCGGGAACGACGAGGAGAGTAATCACATGGAGGATAATAATGAGATCAGGTACGCCCCCGGATTGACAGCAAAGGCGATCCTGGGGGAATTGCAGGGCCAGGGAAAAGAATACATGGAGATGATGAGCCGCTTTTCCAGCGCGATGCTCGAAATAGAAACCAAGTTCAAGGTGCTCAACATTGAGTTTTCTTCCAAGTTTGACCGCAACCCGATCGAGACCATCAAAACCAGGCTCAAGCGGCCAGCCAGCATCTATGAGAAGATGCGGAGGATCGGCGTGCCCCTCACCGTGGCGAATATTGAGCGGGAGCTCAGCGATGTGGCGGGTGTGCGCGTGATCTGCTCGTTTGTGGATGATATTTACAAGCTGGCGGATATGTTGGCCGTCCAGGATGATCTGTATGTGCTCAGAACAAAGGATTATATCAAGCATCCCAAGGAGAGCGGCTACCGCAGCCTGCACATGATTGTCGAGGTGCCGATTTTTCTTTCCAACGAGAAGCGCTATGTTCGTGTGGAGGTGCAGCTGCGCACGATTGCCATGGATTTCTGGGCGAGCCTGGAGCACAAACTGCGCTACAAAAAGGATATCCCGGAAAAGACAGCGTGCGAGATTGCAAATGCGCTGCGCGAATGCGCCGATACGGCCTGCCGCACGGATCTGGAGATGAATGAGATCCGAAAGCGCATAGAGGCAAGCGGTTTTACGCCCGGCATAGAGGCATAAGACAGAGCGATTTGCTGGAAAGAACAGGAAGAAATGATATTTTTTTCTCAATTCTTTGTAAAAAAGGGCAGAATTTACGTGTTTTTTAGAAAAAATAAGTTGTTTGTATTGACTAATTTAACGATTTGGGGGTATGATAGCTGATAGTTGCATGCATATAGCTTTATAGATTCGAAAACGAAAACCACGGGAGGAATGGTATGAGCAGGCTGAAAATCGCGATCGAAAATGAGGCGGTTCAGACGGTCGAGCGGCTCTATAAGGATCTGGAAAGGCGCATTGTCGCAAGCCCGCCCGGCATCTGCCCGGTGGATCTTGCGCTGAACTTTCTGCGGCTTTGCCACGCGCAGACGTGCGGCAAATGCGTGCCCTGCCGCATCGGCCTGGGGCAGCTGGCTATCTATCTGCAGGATGTGCTCAACGGCAAGGCCACGATGGACACGCTCCACGATATCCAGCGGCTGGCAACGGATATCGAGCTCTCGGCAGACTGCGCGATCGGCACGGAAGCGGCGCGCATGGTACTCAACGGCCTGAAGGGTTTTCGCGATGAATACATCGCCCATATCACGACGGGAAACTGCACCTATCATATCAACCAGCCGGTGCCCTGCGTGGCCCTGTGTCCGGCCGGGGTGGATATCCCCGGCTACATCGCGCTCATCCGCGACGGGCGCTGCGCAGACGCGGTGCGCCTGATCCGCAAGGATAATCCGTTCCCCACGGCCTGTGCGCTCATCTGCGAACACCCGTGCGAGGCGCGCTGCCGCCGCAACATGCTCGATTCATCCGTCAACATCCGCGGTCTCAAGCGCTATGCGGTGGACCATGCGGGCGTGGTGCCCGCGCCTGTGTGCGGCCCCTCCACGGGCAAGCGCGTGGCGATTGTGGGCGGCGGCCCCAGTGGCCTGAGCGCGGCGTATTACCTGCAGCTGATGGGGCACAGCTGCACCGTGTTTGAGATGCGCCCCAAGCTGGGCGGCATGCTGCGTTACGGCATCCCCAATTACCGCTTTCCGCGTGAGCGGCTTCAGGAGGACATTGACTGCATTCTTTCCACCGGCGTGGAGGTGCGCTATAACACCAAGATCGGCGAAGAGATCACCATCGATCAGCTGCGCAGGGAATATGACGCGGTGTATGTCTCGATTGGCGCCCAGACGGACAAAAAGGTCGGCATTGAGGGAGAAGAAAGCAAGAATGTCTATGCAGCCGTTGACCTGCTCGGCTCCATCGGCAACGATAATCCGCCGGATTTCACCGGAAAGCGCGTGGTGGTCATCGGAGGCGGAAACGTGGCCATGGACTGTGTGCGTTCGGCGCTGCGTTTGGGGGCGAGCGAGGCCAAGATCGTCTACCGCCGCCGCAAGGTGGATATGACCGCCCTGCCCGAAGAGGTGGACGGCGCGCTGGAAGAGGGATGCGAGCTGCTCGAACTGCATGCCCCGCTGCGCATTGAGGCGGATGAAGAAGGCCGGGCGGCCGCCCTGTGGGCACAGCCGCAGATTATCGGCAAAATCGACGCATGGGGCCGCGCAAAGGTTTCGCCGGCCAAGAAAAAAGAGGTGCGCATCGAGGCGGATGTCATCATCGTGGCCATTGGCCAGGGCATTGAGACGCGCCACTTTGAGGAATCGGGCATGTCCGTCAAGCGCGGCAATCTGGCCGCCCTGCCCGACGGCATGGTTTCCGACCTGCCGGGGGTGTTTGCCGGCGGCGACTGCGTGACGGGCCCGGCCACCGTCATTCGGGCGATTGCGGCGGGCAAGGTGGCCGCCGCCAACATCGACAATTACCTGGGCTTTTATCATCTCATCTCCGTGGATGTGGATATCCCCGCGCCCAACTATGAGGATAAGCATCCCTGCGGCCGCGTCAACATGACCGAAGAGCCGCCCGCAGAGCGCAGAAGGAACTTTGAGCACATCGAGTGCGGCATGACGGATGAGGAAGCCGCGCAGGAATGCTCCCGCTGCCTGCGCTGCGATCACTACGGTTACGGCATCTTTAAAGGAGGCAGGGCAGCGATATGGTAAACCTGACAATCGACGGCATTCACCTGAGCGCGGAAGAGGGAAAGACCATCATGGAGGCGGCGGCCTCCATCGGCGTGCGTATTCCCAGGCTGTGCTACCTCAAGGATATCAACGAGATCGCGGCATGCCGTGTCTGCCTGGTGGAAGTGGAGGGCCGGGAACGGCTGATCACATCCTGCAACAACACCGTGGAAGAGGGCATGGTGGTGCACACCAGCTCGCCCCGGGTGCGCCAGGCGAGGAAGACAAATGTGCAGCTGATCCTCTCCCAGCACGACTGCCGCTGTGCGGTGTGCGTGCGCAGCGGAAATTGCGCGCTTCAAAAACTGGCCAACGATATGGGCTGCAACAGCAATCCCTATGAGGGGGAAATTGAGCACACGGCTTTCAACCCCCATTTTCCGCTCATCCGGGACAACGCCAAGTGCATCAAGTGCATGCGCTGCGTGCAGATCTGCGACAAGGTGCAGACCCTCAACATCTGGGATGTCATCAACACCGGCGGCCGCACGACGGTGGGGGTGGCCGGGGGCCGCAAGATCGAGAACTCGGGCTGCTCCATCTGCGGCCAGTGCATCACGCACTGCCCTGTGGCGGCGCTCAGCGAGCGGGACGACATCGACAAGGTCATTGACGCCCTGCATGATCCGGAAACCGTCACCGTGGTGCAGCTGGCGCCCGCCGTCCGCACATCGTGGGGGGAGCCGTTTGGCCTCAAGCCGGATGTCGCCACGGAAAAGCGGCTGGCCACGATCCTCCACCAGATGGGGGTGGATTACGTGTTTGACACCAATTTCGGCGCCGATCTGACGATCA
>DVMG01000062.1 GCA_018715105.1 Candidatus Ventricola intestinavium | reverse complement strand
GATTCCGACGGCCTGATCGAGTATGAGTGCCCGCATTGCGGCACGGTCATCTTCTTTGACGAGGAAGCCTTTGACATGGAGGAAGAGCATCTGTGCCCGAATTGCCATCGCAAGGTTTTTGAAGAGGATGACGGCCAGGACGAGGGCGATGACGACGAGTAACCGCCGTTTTTCTGGAATCACACAGGGGCTGATGCGGACGGAGCGCGGTGGCGCATCGCTTCGCACAGCCCTTTCTTTTGTGCCGGCTCCCCCTGAACGAGATGAGGAAAGGGCGGCCGCATTGGATTGATTTTGAGGATGATCGCATGAAAAAACGCATTTTTCTTCTGTTTTTCACGCTTCTCACCGCATGGGCCGCGATGACGGCCCTGGCGGAGGAAATCGTGTATACAGGCACGGTCACCAAAGATATGACCATACGGGAGAAGAAATCCACGTCTGCCAAAAAGCTGGGCAGTGTGGAAGCAGGCGGGCTCATCAACATCATCGAATACGGGGATACATGGACAAAGGTTGACCAGGACGGCGTGGTGGGCTATGTGCTCAGCAAGAATGTGGAGGATCTGGCCGCTGCGGCCGGGTATAACGACGAGGCCGAAGCGCTCTATGTTGGCGTGGCCACCAAGGAACTGACGATCCGCAAAACCAAGAGCAAATCCGCCCAGCGCATGCATAAGCTGGCCGAAGGGGAGACGGTGTATATCCTCGAATTGGGCGAGGAATGGTATACGGTGGTCAAGCAGGGCGTCCATGGCTATGTGCTTGCGGATCCGATCGCGGAGCTTGCGCCGGCGCATGAGGGCATCGAAATCCCGGAGGAATATCAGCCCGAGCCGCCGTTTGAGGCCCTGTATACCGCCACGGCGGATGTCAACCTTTCCATCCGCAAGGAAGCGGATGCCGAATCCACCCTGGTGGGCACGGTCTATGAAGATGAGGACGTGGAAGTCATGGATCCCGGCGGGGAATGGGCCCGTGTGCGCAAGGGGGATGTGGTCGGGTATGTCCGTGCGGATCACCTGCGCTATTACATGCGCACGGATCCCTATGGGCCGTATGTGCCGGGCGTCGTCTTCTATCCGTATGCGGCGCATGTGACGCAGCCTACGGACATCACCGACAGCGAAACCGGCGAACTGCTGCGCACGGTGCCGGCAGGCACCATCCTGGTGGTCAGCGCGCTTGATTCGGATATGGCCGTGACCCTGCCTTATGACCGGGTTATCGGCCGGATTCAGGCGACTGCCAACCTGGAAATGGAGGCCGTCGCCCAGTGGGACGAGGCGCAGCAGGGAGACCTGATCGCCGTGTTTTCCACCTATTATGATCCGCAGCAGGAAACGCAGGAGCAGATTGGCCGCCTGCACAACATCATGCAGGGGGTCGAGCGGCTGAATGATGTGATCATCCCGGCCGGGCAGAAATTCTATTTTAACGATTACTGCGCGCCTTACACCAAGGCAAACGGATACGAACTCGGCCCGATCATCAATTACGTCTCCAGCGAGAAGCTGGGCTATGGGGGCGGCATCTGTCAGGTATCGACCACGCTGTATGACGCCATTTTGCAGATTCCCATTGATGTGATCAAGTGGCAGGTACATTCCTCTTATGGGATTTCCTATGCACCGCTTGACATGGATGCGGCTGTCGGCGCAGGCAACATCGACCTGCGGCTTCAAAACACGCTGCCTTATGACGTGCGCCTTGCGCTGCAGGCGACCGGCGGGGTTTTGACGGTTCGCGTCTACAGGGCAAGCTGATGCGCCGGAAGAGAATGCGGCTGATCGCCGCATGCTGCGCGGGAATGCTGCTCATTGCGCCCGCAGCGGCCTCACGCGCACAGAGCACATCGGGCAGCGCGGCGGCCACGCAGGCAGACGCGGAGGAAGAGAACGCGCAGGCCGCTTACTACGGCGTCATTGGCAAGCGGCTGACTGTGTACAAGTGGGGCGACGAGGATGCCCCGGTGCTGGGCACCGTGGAGACGGGTACCGTCGTGGATGTCTATAAAAAGGGCCGGACTTGGACACAGATCGGCTTTGAGGGTGATATCGGCTCGGTGCTGACCAAGTTTGTGGAGCGCGTGCAGCGCAAAGATCCCTTTGAGGGACCCATGCCCGGCACGAGTGAGCATGTGGCGGTGGGCTATGTGCTGAGCGACACGAGTTTTCTGCCGGAGGGCTACCGCTATGCCATTGAGGTGAGCCGCGGCTCCTGGCTGTCTATCGAGGAAATCCGGGAGGGCCGGGCGTATTTCCCCTACAGGCGGGAAGAAGAGCCCGTGAGCGTGAGCACGGATAAGCTCAAGATCTACGATTTTGTCGCATGGGACGAGGCTCAGCCGGGTGATCTGCTCTATGCCTTCACCACGTTTTATTCGACAAACACGAAAAAAGAGGGCAATGCCAACCGCATGTATAACATTGCCCTGGCCAGCGAGCGGCTGACCAGCATCCGCGTGCCGGAAGGGGAATCCTTTTCATTCAACTCGATCTGCGGTCCGTATACCAAGGAGAACGGCTATCGCTCCGCGCCGATCCTTTCCGGGGAAAGCGCCATGGGATACGGCGGCGGGGTCTGCCAGGTGTGCAGCACGCTTTACAACATTGTGCTGCGCGTGCCGGCCGTGGTTGAGGACATGAACTGGCATTCGCAGGGAGGCGTCAGCTATCTGCCCGCAGGGTTTGACGCTACGGTCAGCGACACCAAGGACATGGTTTTTCGCAACGTGCTGCCCTACGATGTGCGCATTGAGTTTGAAAGCCTGGATGGCGTGATGACCGCTTTCCTCTTCCGGGACTATGAGACGTGAAGGCGGAATCAGCCGAAGGAGGATGCCGCTTTTCAGGCCGGTTCTCCGCCGGTGTTTTGAGCAGAGACATTGGAAAAAGGCAGGAAAAGGAGGCCGGAAGATTGAAGATTTTGATCTCGAACGATGACGGCATCACCGCGCCGGGCATCCATGCGCTGAGCCGGGCCTTTGCCGAAGCGGGGCACGATGTGGCAGTGATCGCTCCGGATGCGCAGCGCTCTGCCGCCAGCCACAGCATGACGCTGTTTGCGCCGCTGAAGGTGCGCAAGGCGCATGTTCCCGGCGCACGGCTGGCCTTCGCGGTCAGCGGCACGCCGGCGGACTGCGTCAAGCTGGGCCTGCGCAATCTCTGCCCGGAGGCGGAATTTGTGGTTTCCGGGGTGAATCACGGCTACAACGCGGGATCCGACGTGCTTTACTCCGGAACGGTGGCCGCCGCGATGGAGGGAGCCTTGGAGGGGCGGCCCGCCATGGCCGTATCGCTGGCCGGCAGCCGGGAGGACACCTACGACCGTGCCGCGCAGACGGCGCTTCGGGTTTTTGACGTGCTTCGGGAAAAGCCCCTGCCGCCGCTCTGCGTGTTGAACCTCAATTATCCGGGCGTGGATGATGCCAGAGGAATCAAGGCGGCGCCGCTCAAACGCATGCGTTATACCGATGTGTATGCGCAGGAGCGCGGTGAAGCGGGGGAATGCCTGTATCATCTGCGCGGCAATGTGGATGAAACCGTGGAAGAGGGCGAAGACGATTTTACCTGGCTGCGCCGCGGATATGCAACGGTAACGGTGCTCAGTTTCGATATGACGGAAAAGGATGCCACGAATGCGCTTCGCACCGTGCTTTAGCGCCTCGAAAGCGGA
>DVMG01000061.1 GCA_018715105.1 Candidatus Ventricola intestinavium | reverse complement strand
GCCTTCAGCGAGCGCTTTATGCGCGACTTCTATGAACAAATGGCTCATGATGACGAGGTCGCGCTGGCCGACTGCGCGCAGGAGATCTGTCGGCGGCTGGATATGCTTTTGGTCGGAAAGCTGTGGCGCTCGAAAAAATCATGAATGGAGGGAATGTATGAACAATATCACAGAGTTTGGGACACAGCCCGGGATCGCGGAGGAGGCCGCGCCGTCTTACCCCTGGCCCCCGCCCAGGGTGCGCTTTGGCGCAGGTGCCCTTTGCTTTAACCAGGGAGCAGTGAACGCCCTGGCGCGGGCGGAGCGCGTTACCATTTACGTCAACGATAACGGGCAAATGCTGATCGTGCGCCCATCGGAGGGGAACGACGTTCCCGGGGCAGAGTGGGTCCACAGGACGGGCGCGTGCGTGAGGCCCAAGGCGATCCTATCATCGCCCTTTGTGCAGGGGCTCTATGCGCGGATGGGTTGGCGCCAAGAATGTGATTATCGCGCCGCCGGCACCGCCATCCAGACCCATACCGGCCCTATCCTGCTGTTTGCCTTGCACGACACGGAAGCGGTCGCCCGACGCAAATACGCGCCGCGGCTTTGATAAAGAATGGAGGAACACGCATGGACGAACGCAGCTTCAAGCATCCCAACCGGCAGGCGCAACAGGCGGCCTACGCGCCGCAGGCAATGAACCGCCCCTATTCGCCATCCCCCGTCCCCGGGTATGCGCGGGCCTATCCCCCGGCAATGGCGGCGACTTCACCGCTGGATCAGGCGCAGGTGCTTACGCCGGGAGGCTTCAAGCCCCTGAGCAAGGCAGAGCGCGACGAGGCCGCGCGGATCGCCCTGGAGGCCGGCTTTTCCTTCGACGGCTATCAGGTGGTGCGCAGGGAGTTTTTCTCGCATCGCTTTGACCCGACGCTGACGATCAAGGGCAACAGCATCATCTTCAACAACTCCTGCATCTCCAAGCTGGAGCAAGTCGTGTATGTCCAGATCCTCGTGAACCCGACCACGGAAAAACTGGTCATCCGTCCCTGTGCCGAGGGTGCGCGGGACGCCATCCGCTGGTGCGTGGTCCGTGACGACAAGCGCAAGAGCCGCCAGATCACCTGCGGGCTCTTTACCGCTAAGCTCTACGACCTGATGGGCTGGGAAGCGCTCTACCGCTACAAACTGCAGGGGACGCGCATCAACTATCAGGGCGAGCAATTGTATGTATTTGACCTGACGAGTACGGAGGCGTTCCTGCCACAGACCAAAGAAGTGGATGAAGAGGGCAAACCCCGGCGCAAGCGGCCTGTTCCCATGTACCCCTCCGACTGGCGCGATTCCTTTGGTATGCCGGTATTGGCGCATACAGCATCCACGCGCGTCGACTTGATGGAGGGCTTCGATCTCATGGAAAACGCGGCCGGCGCCCAAACCCCTGAACAGATGCCCATGGAGATCATCGACCAGGAGACAGGTGAGGTGACGAAGGTATGAACGGATACGACGGGATTTCCCGGATCAGCGTCGAACCGCTGACGTTGACCCTCTGTCTGGAGGAGGACAGCATACTGCTCAACCAGGCTGTGCTTGATACACTGCAGCATCCCCGTCAGGTGCAGATGCTGATCAACGAAGAGCGGCAAATGCTCCTGGTGCAGGCATGCACCATCGACGACAGGGAGGCGATCGTAGTCCCTACGACGCCCATGTCGCAGTTTGAAATGAGCGGCCACTCGCTGCTCAGGCGCATCCGCAGGCTGATCCGCTGGATGGACGCGCGGCCATGGGTGGTCTATGGGACGTATATCGAGTCCCACAACGCCATCGTGTTTGACCTGAACAGCGCCCAGCCCGCGCTGCTCCACGCACCGCTCGGCGGAGAAGGCAGCAGGACCGGCAGAGGAGGTTGATCTGTGTGGCATTGGAAAAAGAGAGGCTGATGGCGTATTTTCAGGAACACTACCTCTCACGGCAGGAAGTACTCTACAAGCTCCCGCTGAGCCTGTCCATCGACGCCTTCTGGCCGGAACTGCTGAACCGCCGAAAGGCGACGGCCGCAGTGTTGCCCCTATATAACGCCGCCGGGATGCCCTACTGGTATGTGGAGACCCAGCGCATGGTCCATGCCAGCGAGCGGCTCTGCGAGGCGGCAATGGCGCAGGCGGACGGCTTTGACCCCTATCGGGCGCAGATGACCAGCGCGATGACGGAGGAAATGTTCTTTACCAGCTTCGTCGAGGGCGCGCAGATCCCCTTGCAGGAGGCCATGGACTTCCTGCAGCGTGGCACCGAGCCGGAGAACATCCAGGAGCAGATGATCTGGAACAACCGCTGCGCCTGGCAGGCGATGATCAGCGCGCTCTATCTCCCTTTGGACGAACCGTTTGTCCGCTCCCTTGCCTGGGCGCTGACGCAGGAGATGGACAACGCCGCAGAGGATTATCGTCAGACAGACAGCCATCCCATCGCCGCTATGAGCGATGAGCGTTACAGCGTCCCGTCCGCCATTTCCCTGCCCGACAGGATGCGGGAATACTACGATTTTCTCCGCGATGGCGGCGTCCATCCGCTGATCAAGTCGGCGGTCGGACAGGCATACATATTGGTGGTACGCCCCTTCCCCGAAGGGAACGAACGGCTGGCGCGGATGATCTCTTCCGCGGTGCTTTTGCGCAGCGGTTATGACCTGTTCCGGGATATTTCCATTTCCGGCGTCATCGCCCGGGAGAATTACCGCTACTACAAGGCCATGCGGGAGATCCTTCGGGGCGAGAACGGCGGGGATCTCACGTACTTCGTGGAATACTATCTGGAGCTTCTTGCCCGGGCGCTGGAGGAGAAAAAAACGCGGGAACGGCACAGGGAGGAAGAGGCATTGGAACAGGAACGCCGCATGGCGCGGGAGCCGTTGCAAAGCGCTCCCACAGAAATGCGTGTTCCAAGCGCAATGACGCCCGACGAGTTGCTTGCGGTGGATGACAGCATTATTGACGCAGACACCGAAGATGCCGGGAAAGGGGACGATGGCCCCGAAGAAAAGGCTGTCCCCGTAGAGACCCCTGGCCCCAGGCGCCGCCATCAGCCGCCCTGGCCCCTGTGTTCGCAGGAAGAGTTCCTCGAGAAAGTTGACGCGCTCAAGGATTCCCCCTACGAACGCTGCCGGGAATACCCGGAACACATCCGCGCCATGCTCAGCCATGGCATGACTACGTTCACCGTCACAGACTGGAGCCGGATATTGCAGATTCCCCGCAGGAAAGCAGACCATGAATGCCGCGCCCTCTACGACAGGGGGATGCTAGAAAAGCACCTCGGCGGAGATCTCATGCGCTATTCTTTCAGGATCGCGCCGGATGGGGCCGCTACGGAGAGCCCCCCGCAATGGGCAACGAGAGCAAAACTGGCAGCCAAGGCGTCGGCATGGGCTGCCATGAGCTTCGAGGATAAGGTGGAAACCTTTTCCCGCAGCAAATCGAACATAAGGCGGCGGGCGGCGGAGACCATCCGGGAAATGCTCGCCAAAGGCATTTACCGCTTCCACCGTTCGGAATGGGTAGGCTACATGGGCGTTCCCAAGGAGAACGCTGACGACGCCTGCGACGTCATGGCGGAACGAGGCATCATTAGGAATGTGACGCCAGAACAGAGAACGGCGCTGTATGAGTTTTGCCTGCAGGAAGAGGCCGCAGATCCTGCCCTCTCGATTGATCTCACGGAAACGCTGCGCGTGCTGGCGGCGGATCCATTATCATCCAGTTTTCAACGAATAGGACAGTTTCTCCTGAAGCTCATTGACAGCGGCAGGGAGCATTTTGCCCCGAAGGAATGGGGAGAGACGTTTGACGTTTCCAAAACGACATATTGCACCGATGTTCGCCGTGCGATGAACATGGGGCTGATCCACAAGATGCGCGACGGGCATGGCCGATGCATCTATCGACTGAACCGGGAGCGCCCCGCTGACGTCCGCAGCGACGCTCTTACGTCCAAACAGAAGCAATATCTGGCGACAATGTACGGGCAATTTGGTCAAAAGGAGTTCTGTGCCGAAGATTGTTCAAAACTGCTCCACACCGACGATTCAACGATGTACTTTCACCTGAAAAACTTCGCCGAGCGTGGCATACTGGAAACAATCCGGGAGCCAGGGAAGGCCAACCGCTATGTTTTTGCGGTGTCCTCCGAAGAGCATCCCGAGTGCTTCAGGCAGGTCGCGGGGCCGCTGCCCCCCAGCCAGCAGCAGGAGCAGGATGCGGAGCGCCTGATGGAGAGTGCCGCCGGACGGGCGACGCTCAGCGCATGACGACATGAAGGAGGTTCCCATGAACATATTTGAACGCGAAAACGCATGGTTGGGCGCTGCTGATTTCGTCGCCGGGCACGACACGCTCGAGAGCTTTCTATCGCAGGCAAGGATGATTCGCCGGCGGCTGGGGACGCACGCGTATAAGCTCGACGAATACATCCGTCAGCTCCTGATCGCCTGTTCGACCCCCCTGGATGAGGTTTTCTCCGCCGACGATCCCCTGACCCGCCCGCTCTCCGCGCAATGCCGCAGGGCGGCGCAGGGCTTGCCGCCCGAGCAGGAACGGCAGGACATTTTCGCCCGGGAAGTGCAGGAATATGCCGCGAAGCATCCGCTGCCCAATCAGGAAGCGAATACGAGAT
>DVMG01000060.1 GCA_018715105.1 Candidatus Ventricola intestinavium | reverse complement strand
ATCCTTTCTGTTCATAGCGGCATTCAAGACGGTAAAGGGATTTTTGCTTTTCGGCAGAGTCCCCGGCCTCATGATCCCATGAGAAAAAAGATGCGGTTCGCCGTTTTTGAACCGCATCTTTTTGAATGTCTGGCGCCCCAGGATCGCAGGGTCCGTCCTCGTATGTGAAATTATAATTTGCGTCGAATTGCCCGGCGCGCTCAAAAGGCGAAAACGCTTTATTCCTTTTCCTCTGCCGGCTGTTTTCCGGCGTCTTCCAGAAGGGCCGTCCATGCACCGCTCCTGTTTTGGATAAGATCCATTCCTTCTTCTATTTTCCCAAGCGGGACAAGGCCGGCGGATTCCTGAAAATCACGATAGAAGATGCAGAGATTTCCCCAGGGAGCATAATAGGCCAATGTGCCGATCTCCGGGTCGCAGCGATCCGGTGCGTCGGACGTATCCAGCGCTTCCTCTGGATAGGCGATCTTTTCCGTTGCGTTGTAGTCCTCAAACGTCAGCGTCATGGGCAGCTGAGCGAGCAGAGAGCGGCTGGCCGAGTTTTCCTCAAGGAGAATGTACAGCGTTGCATCCTCCATGGTCAGCCGGATGCAGGGGCGATTCTGCGCCGTTAAGTCGGTTTCTTCTGCAAGCAAGGCCGTTGCGTTAAAGAGCATGGTAAGGGCGCTTAACCAAAGCAGCGCATGTTTCATCGGTGGTTCCTCCTGTCACAGTCCGATCAGAATCCAAGTTCATCCAGCCACTGTTCCACGGCGGGCTGGCAGGTGGGAATGTCCGGCCGGTATACGCCGATGGGATCCAGGAGCATGCAGTCCTCCGGCAGGCATTCGCTCATATCCCGCACAGACCCGGAAATGCCGCCCGTGCCATGCGCCACAAAGGGAATGACCGTTTTGCCGGAGAAGTCATACTCCTCCACAAAGCTCTTGATGGCCATGGGGCAGGAATACCACCAATTGGGAAATCCCAGAAACACGGTGTCGTATTGCTCCATATTCTGCACATGGGTTTTGAGCGCCGGCCGGGCTTCCTCATCCAGCTCGTCCGCGACCCGATCCAGGCATTCCTCATAATTGCTGGGATACAGTTCCTCCACCTGAATGGAAAACAGATCCCCGCCCACGCTGTCCCGGATGAATCCGGCCATAATGGCCGTGTTCCCCGGAACGATCAGGCTGGCGGAGGACGAGGCATCCACGCCGCTGGCCGAATCGCCCATGTTGCTGTAATGCTGAAGCGCGCTCTGAAGGGAAGCTTCTTCATCCTCCACAACGGTATTATCCGCCCAGGTGAAATAGGCAATGAGGATTGGAGAGGGCTGCTGCGTTTCTTCCGCCAAAGCGGCCGGGCAGACGAAGAGCATCATCAGGGCGAAAAGAATCAGGGCCGTCTTTTTCATGGCAAACTCCTTTCCATTCGGATCACGGCGCATGGATGCCGCTGTCTTCCAGCCACTGGGCCACATCCTCCTCCAGCCCGCTTCCGCCGGAATAGGAGACCGCCAGCCCCTCCAGGAGGGTTGCGTCGGGCACAAGTTTGGCAATGGCGGTCAGGCTTTGACCAAAGCGTCCGCCGCCGTGGCTGCAAAAAGGCAAAATGGTTTTTCCTGCAAAATCGTATTCTTCAAGAAACGATGCAACCGGCATGGGAATCGAGGCCCACCAGTTTGGATAACCCAAAATAACGGTGTCATATTGCGCCATGTCTTCCACATGCTCTGCCAGAGCGGGCCTGGCCTGCACATTCTGATCCGCCTGCGCCTGCTCAAGCACCGTGTTGTAATCCTCCGAATAGGGAACCTCACAGCGGATTTCAAAGAGATCAAATCCTGTCTGCCTTTGAATCTCCTGGGCAATGCCTCGTGTGTTGCCGCCCCAGGAGAAGTATGCGATCAGTGTCCTTCCCTGTGCATCCGTTTCATTTTCCTGCCTGGATTCGGCCGTCACCGTTCCCTGAGAGGATTCCGCATTGCGAACCAGACGCAGGCCGATGTTAAACGCAGCAAGGTCCGGCTGCATCGCCGCACGGTATGCGCTTCGCAGATTCTTGGCAAAGTCATTCCAGGCGCCCCCGCGATACACCCGCTGTGCGCCGGAATCCGCGCCCACCGGATTTTCCGTTTCTGCCGTATCGTATGCGCCATAACGATCCCAGACCCACTCGCTGACGTTGCCATGCATGTCATACAATCCCCAACGGTTCGGCGCAAAGCTGCCCACAGGCAGCGTCTGCTCACGATAGATGCCGGGCCGGGTTTCCAGATTCTCCTGCGTAAAATAATTTTCTTCGATCTGATAAGGATAATGTCCCCAGTAATTCGCTTCCTCCACGCTGATGGAGGTTTCCGTATGAAACGGGGTCTCGGTTCCTGCGCGGCAGGCATATTCCCATTCCGCTTCCGTTGGCAGGCGGTAGCCGTCCGCACTCCGATCCCATGTGACGCGCTGTCCCTCGATCGTGTAAGCGGGCGTCAATCCCTCGGCGGCGCTGCGTGTGTTGCAGTAGGCGATGGCGTCATACCATGTGATCCCCTCAACGGGGTTTTCGCTTCCCGGAAAGGTGCTGGGGTTTTCTCCCATCAGGGTCTCATATTCCTCCTGAGTGACCTCATAGGCGCTCATGTAAAAGCTGCTTACCGTCACCCGGTGCTGTGTCTCGTCATCGCTGCGCCATGGTTCCTCTTCGGGGCTGCCCATAAGGAACTCCCCGCCCGGAATCAAAAGGAGATCCGTTGTATCCGCAAGCGCGGTCAACGCGCTTGAAAAAATCAGGGCTATCACCAGCATTCCTGCGGCTGCAAACACGTTCTTCATCAGGTCTCCTCCCCTCTTTGGGTCTTCCGGTGTCCAGGCACCCTGCTCAGGAAACAGGACAACATCCCCCATGCGGCCAGAATTGCCGCATAGGAAGCAAAGAATACCGGCAGTGATTCGCCATATTCAAGAAACGCGAACTCGCGCAGCATGAACATTTCCATCCACAGGCCCCGTGAAATAAATTCATACGCGCCGAATATGGCGATGCCTGCCAGCAGGATGCGTGCCGCCAGCACGAAGAAGCGGTTTCCCTTTCCTTTCGCGTTTCGCCGGGCAACCCCCAGAATCCGGTTCCAGTGCAGGCCTATATGCAGACCTGTAAGCACGAACGCCCACATCGTCGCCGGCATATGAATCCTCCGGCCCAGAGCTCTCTGGTGCAGGCCCAGAAAATCAAACACATGGCGCGAAACGAGAAGGGCACTGGCGATGACCGCGGCCATCGCCAGCGTCAGCAGCGCGTCAACTGCCGTCAGCAGAATGCGCTGGCGGGAATACCTCCCCCTCAGCAGGTTTTGATGCCAGGATCCATTGAGCGCATGGTGCAGGATAAACAGAAGGCAGAGCGTGACGCCTGTCCATTCGTGTACGCGGTTATTCGTCATATGGTAGCCCATCTGCCCGAGGAAGAGGAGCGTCATTGCGATATCCACGCTCATTTTGAGTACTGCTTTGGGTTTCATCTTTTCGTTCCTCTATGATTTCACGCATGATTTTGCGTCATTTTCCGTCCTCACGTCCATACCCGCATCGATGCTCTTTCTCGCCTTAAGCCATCCCGGGGGATTGCTTTCCTTTTTGCATCAAAATGCGCTTATAAACGGGGATACTGCTCATCCGTAACGGGCTCAAGCCATTCATTGCTTCCGTTGGTTCCGGGAACTTCAATAGCCAGATGGGAGAACCAGCTGTCCGCCGCCGCACCATGCCAGTGTTTTACACCTGTCGGAATGTTTACCACATCTCCGGGCGTCATTTCCTGCGCCGGCTTTCCTTCCTCCTGATAATAGCCGCGTCCAGCCACACAGATGAGGATCTGTCCGCCTCCCTGATCGGCATGATGAATATGCCAGTTGTTGCGGCATCCCGGCTCAAAGGTCACGTTGGCAATGCTCACCTGTTGGGTAGGCAGAGGCGCCAGATAGCTCTTTCCGGTAAAATACCGTGCGTAGGCATCGTTGGGCTGGCCCATGGGGAAGATCATCGCCTTGGCGTGCGCCGTTTTGGCGTCATCCTCGCCGTCGTCCTCACACCAGACCTCTTTCGCCATGCGAAAGGCGGCCCATGCCTTGGGCCATCCGGCATAAAACGCGGCGTGTGTCAGGATCTCCGCAATTTCTTCCTTTGTGATGCCGTTTTTCTTGGCGCTCATCAGATGAAACTGGAAGGATGTATCCACCAATCCCTGTGCCATCAGCGCGG
>DVMG01000059.1 GCA_018715105.1 Candidatus Ventricola intestinavium | reverse complement strand
ACACGAAAAAAGTCATATGAAAAGACGGAACCGCAGCGCCGGGAATCAATATCCGGCGCGCGTTTCCGTCTTGAGGGAGGAAAGGTGTTTTTAGAATTTGAGGAACCAAGTGGAGATGTAGCCGATCACACCGTTGATCTCTGTCATCGTCCAGTCGGTGGTCTTTTCAAGAACCTTGATGGTTGTTCCGACCGGCACGGTGCTGATCACGCTGGCTGACAGGCTTGGGCGGGAACGGAAATTCACATAGCTGTTTCCGTTCGGGTTATACACCGTTGCGGTGCCGCCGCTGATGGAAGAGGTGACCTTGAGGTACTTGGCCATCATGTAGCCGGTCTGCCCATCCACACGAACCTTGTACCAGCCGTCCAGCTTTTCAAGCAGGGTGACGACCTTGCCGTTGCGATAGTAGCCCAGCGCCTCGCTGGATGTGGAAGGCTGGCTGCGCAGGAAGAGCACCTGCGTATCGCGCGGGTTGTTGACAACCGCCGTGCCGGTGGCCGGGGTGCCGCTTCCGCCGTCGGAAGGCTTTTCTGCGGAAAGCCACTGGCTGGACATATAGCCGGTTTTGCCGTCCACCGTGACCTTGCTCCATCCATTGCTGGAGGAAAGCACCGTCACCTGTGTGCCGCGCGGGTAGGAGCCCAGGATGTTGCCGTTGGGCGCATCGCGCAGGTTCAGGCCGCGGCTGTTGGTGCAGACATAGGCCGTGCTGCCGCTGGGCGTTTCGCTGCCGCCGCCGGAAGGCTTGTTTTTAGAAAGCCACTGGCTGGACATATAGCCGGTCTGGCCATTCACCGTGACCTTGCTCCATGCGCCGTCGGAGGAAAGCACCGTCACCTGTGTGCCGCGCGGGTAGGAGCCCAGGATGTTGCCGTTGGGCGCATCGCGCAGGTTCAGGCCACGGCTGTTGGTGCAGACATAGGCCGTGTAATTCGTCGAGCCTACGCTGCCCAGATACTGGGCATACATGTACCCGCTCTGGCCGCCGACATCAACGCTCGCCCATCCGTTTTCAATGGTCTTGACGTTGACCTGTGTACCCCAGCCATACTTGCCCAGGATGGCAGAGGAAGTATTCGCCTCGGCGCGCAGGTTCAGCGTGCCGCATGTGATGACGCGAACCTCGTCGGCGAGGGAGGTCAGCGGTGCCGCCATCGCCATGCAAAGCATGGCGGCGCAGGCGATTTTCTTTTGATTGGTCTGCATAGGAAGTCCTCCTTTGTCATTGCGAAGGCGTCCAAGCGGCCGCTCTTGATCGTCTTCTGCATATCTGACGAAGGTGGGAAGAATTTTATTGCACCATAACCATTTCCATGTTTTGGAAAAGGCAAGGGCATGCGGGTTCCATGCAAGAGCGCGAGAGCACGAAAATTCAGGAAATATAAGAAAAAAGAACCGATTCAAAAAACCGGTCCGGCAAACATGCCGGCCCGGTTTTTCCATGTTCTGACGGATCTGGATCAAATTGGCCGTCCATCCATGGGCGGAGCGCAGGAAAGAGAAAAGGCCGCGTCGCACGTGATGTGCATCTTCCGGCCGGTCAACGGGTGGAGAAAGCACAGGGACACGGCGCAAAGCTGCTGCCAGCGGATGCCCAGGCGAGAGGAGAGCTCGCGGGATGCAGGCGTGCCGTATCGTTCATCCCCCAGAATGGGGCAGCCGATATGCGCCATGTGCACGCGCAGCTGATGCGTGCGCCCCGTCATGGGAAAGAGCGAAACGAGAGCCAGAAGGGTGCCGTCAGCCCCCTTCAGCACACGCCGGACCTGATAACGGCTCACAGCAGGCTGCCCCTGAGGAGAAACCGAACGGGTAAAACTCCCTGGTGCGACGGGCGCAATGGGCGCGTCAATTTCGCCACAGGCGGGATGCGGAATCCCCCAAACCCAGGCCTCATAGGCTTTTATGAAGGTTCCTGCCTGCATTTGCCGCTGAAGATGCGCATGCGCATAGGGGAGTTTGGCAAAGAGCACGATGCCCGTGGTCTCCGTGTCAAGCCGGTGAACGGGATGCGCAGGCGCATGAAGATACGCCTGAACGCGGGCCTCCAGCGTGTCGCTGCCCCCTGGCGCGGAGGGAGAGGGATGGCATTGCAGCGGCGCGGGTTTTTGCACCGCCAACAGCGCCTCATCCTCATAAAGCACCTGCACGGACGGAAGGCCGCTTTCCGGCAGGGAAACGCGCTTCGGTTCATAGCCGCTGAGCGCAACGCGCACGGTCATGCCTGCATGCAGGGGCTGATTCGAAAAAAAGGGCGCTGCGTCAACCGTGACGGCGCCCTGCTGCTTGACTGCCCGCGTTTCACGGGCAGAGAGCCCCAGCACCTCGCGCAGCAGCTGATGGAGGGTGAGGCCCTCTTCCTCCCGGGAAACGATGTGAAGAAGCTGCATTACAGCACCTTGCTCAGAAAATCCTTCGTGCGCGGGTGCTGCGGATGATCAAACAGATCCCGCGGATTGCCCTGCTCACAGATGACGCCCCCGTCCATAAACAGCACGCGGTTGCACACCTCGCGCGCAAAGCCCATCTCATGGGTTACAATCACGCAGGTCATCTTGTTTCGGGCCAGCGCCTTGATGACTTCCAGCACCTCCCCGACCATCTCCGGATCGAGTGCGGATGTGGGTTCGTCAAAAAGCATGACCTCCGGCTCCATCGCCAGGGCGCGCACAATGGCCAGGCGCTGCTTCTGTCCGCCGGAAAGGCGGGAGGGCTTGCTGTCCCGCTTATCGGAGAGCCCGACGCGGGCAAGAAGGGCCTCTGCCTTGGCCACCGCCTCTTCCTTGCTCTGTTTGCCGAGCAGCACGGGGGCAAGGGTGATGTTGTCGATGACGGACATGTGGGGGAAGATGTTGAAGTGCTGGAAGACCATGCCCATTTTCTGACGGTGCTTGTCGATGTTGACGGATTTGTCGGCGATATCCACGCCGTCAAACCAGATGTGGCCGCTGGTGGGATCCTCCAGGCGGTTCAGGCAGCGCAGGAAGGTGGATTTCCCCGATCCGGACGGGCCGATCAGCGAGACGACCTCTCCCTTATGGATGGTTTCCGTGATGCCGGCAAGCACCTTGAGCGGGCCAAAGTCCTTGTGAAGATCTTCCACGCGGATGAGCTCAGGGGCGGCCTTCAAGTCGAAATCAGTCATCGGTCTTCAGCCTCCTTTCAAGAACGGCGACAAGCTTGCTCATGGTAAAGGTGACGACAAAATAGATGACGCCGATGATGATCAGCGGTTCAATGACCAGATAGGTCTTGCCGGAAATCGTCTGATACTGGGTCATCAGATCGCCGACATAAAAGGTGGAAGCCAGCGAGGTTTCCTTGGTGACGGCGACAAACTCATTGCACATGGCGGGCAGGACGTTTTTAAACGCCTGCGGCAGAACAATGCGCATCATCGTCTGGGAAGAGGAGAGGCCCAGAGAGCGGGCCGCCTCGGTCTGACCGCGGTCGATCGACTGGATGCCGGAACGAAAGATCTCGGACATGTACGCAGCGGAGTTGAAGACAAGCGCGACAGCGATGCACGTAAACTTGGAAAGGCGCAGCGCAGGCAGCAGATCCGGCAGCAGGAAGTAAAAGAAATACAGCTGCAGCAGGAGCGGCGTATCGCGGATGACCTCGGTGTAGACCGTGGCAATCAGCCCCAGAATCTTTGAGCGGGACAGACGCATGATGGCCAGCAGAGCGCCGAACACGCAGCCGATGGCCACGGAGATCAGCGCCAGCAGCAGGGTGGTGCCCAGGCCGTTTAAAAAGTTCATGCCATATTTGACGAGCAGGTCCTGGATGGTGGCGAGCAAATGGATCCCTCCTTGCAGAGACGGTCGTATCAGGGTGCTGGGCAACGGGCCGCTTCTTTTGCCCGGTTGTCCTTCCGAAACCGGGCGAAGGCCTTGAAAAACCTGCGGGCGGCATCAGAGCTGTTCCACACGCTCCATGGCGGAAAACACCATGTCCTGCGTGATCGGATAAGGAATGTGGGCCATATCGGGCCCGGTGGTGGCCTCAAGGAGCGCCTCGGAAAGCGCCCCGCGCTCAAGCGGCACACGCATCTGCGCGAGCGTCACAGGCGTTCCAATGGAAACGAGGAATGCGCGCAGGGCGCGGGCACGCTCCTGCTGGCCATCCAGCATCAGCTGCACAAGCGCGCCGTAGGCGACCAGATCGCCGTGCAGAAAGTCGCGTTCGACATGCTCAAAGTGCTGCAGGCCGTAGCAAACCGCATGGGCAAGCGCACAGTTGTAATCATCGTTGGCCATCAGGGAAACGAGGCCCGCCGAGAGGATCACACTGCGCGCACACAGCTCCATCGCCGGGCCTGCCTCGCCGCGCTCCACTTCCGACAGGGCCTGGCGCCCAAAGCGGAGGATCGGATCATAACACGTGGCGGACAGGCTTACGCCGATGAGAGACATGTGATCCATCGCGCCGCCCAGCTCGTCTCCGCGTGCGGAGAAGGTGGATTCCAGATGCTTGGCCAGCGTGTCGCCCAGGCCCGCGCGGAAGTAGCGCGCGGGCGCGGCCGCGGCAATGGACAGATCGATCAGCGTAAGCGCGGGCGGCGCATCGTAAAAGAGAAAGCGGTCAAACGGCCCATCCTCCCGGTAAACAACGGACAGCGCCGTGATGGGCGCACAGTTTGAAACCAGCGTCGGCAGGCTGACTAGCGGCAGGCCGAGCCGATGCGCGACACCTTTCGCCGTGTCAAGGGCCTTTCCGCCACCCATGCCAACGATAAAATCCGCGTGAAGCGGCGCGATTTCCCGCGCAAGGCGTTCGATTGCGGCGAGCGTGCAGGCGCCGCCGTAGGGCAGCGCGGCGAGCAGCTGCATCGGCGTATCCGTGATCGCGCTTTGAAGCGGGGGCAGGGCTTTGCTCATGGCCGTTTCTCCGCCCACAACGGCAAAACGGCGGCCCCATGCCGCGCACAGCGCGGGAAAACGGGCGTAAAGGCCGCGGCCGAAGCTAAAACGCGGCAGGGTGACAACATCGGTTGTATACATGGGGTGTTTTCCTCCGCGGATTTCAGCTGGATCTCCCAGCTGCCCTCTTTGTCATTCCGATACCCGGACGAGCTCCGGCAGGCGGGCAAGCCTGTCAAGCGCTTTGCGAAGCGTCTCCTCGCTGCATGCAAAATGCAGGCGAATCAGATGGTTGACCGGCTCACGGAAAAAGCTGGAGCCCGGAACCGCCGCCACACCGACCGTGCGGATCATCCACTCGCAGAATTCCAGATCGCTTTTGCCCGCCAGGAGCGTGCCGGGCTTCAGAAAATCGCCGATATCCACCAGCACAAAATAGGAACCCTGGGGAACGGTGTGCTTCAGGCCGATGCGGTCGAGCCCGTCCAGGAAGAGCCGGCGTTTTTCAGCATATAGCCTGGCAAGGCCGTCGTAGTAACTCTGCGGGAATTGAAGGCCCACCACGGCGGCCTCCTGAAGCGGGGCAGCGGCGCCGACGGTTAAAAAGTCGTGCACCTTTTTGGCCGCTTCAATCACATTCGCCGGACCGATCAGGTATCCAAGCCGCCAACCCGTGATCGAATAGGTCTTGGAGAGAGAGGAACAACAAATCACGCGGTCGGCAATTTCCGGCAGGGAGCCCGCATATACATGGTGATACGGCGGAAAGACGATGTGCTCGTATACCTCGTCGGTGATCATATAGGCGTCATAACGGTTGCACAGGCCGCCAATGAAGAGAAGCTCTTCCTTTGTAAACACCTTGCCGCAGGGATTGGACGGATTGCACACGATAATCGCCTTGGGATGCTGGCGGAACGCATCCTCCAGCACGGCGGGATCAAAATCAAACGCGGGCGGCACAAGCGGGACGAAAATCGGGTCGGCCCCGGAGAGAATGGCGTCCGCCCCATAATTCTCATAAAACGGGGAAAAGACGACGACCTTGTCGCCCGGATTGCACACGGTCATCATGGCGCACATCATGGCTTCGGTGCCGCCGCATGTGACCAGAATTTCGGTTTCCGGATCCAGGGTTCGCCCGTACGCGCGGCCCTGCTTGTCGGCCAGCGCCTGCCGGAAATTCTCCGCGCCGAATGTGACGGAATACTGATGCGGGCCCTCCTGAGCCACCTCACGCAGGCGGTCGGTGATGGCCTTGGGCGGGGGAAAATCCGGGAAGCCCTGGGAAAGATTGATCGCGCCGACCTCGTCGCTGATACGGGTCATGCGCCGGATGACGGAATCGGTAAACGTCTGAACACGATGGCTCAGCTCGGGCATAAATATTCACGCCTTTCTTTCTCTTTGGATCGCGCCTGACACAGCGGACGCAACGGA
>DVMG01000058.1 GCA_018715105.1 Candidatus Ventricola intestinavium | reverse complement strand
GGCAGCTCCCCATAAGATTGCCCTCATTAGAAAGCCATTTACGCTCAATTTGCCCTCCTTCTTTTTTAACCGCTGCTTTTCTCAATAGGGAGAATGGGTCTTTATCCTCTTTCCGCTCCAGGGAAGCCGCTCCAGGCTATCCCGGATAAACTGGCGGCGCACGGAGGCGCCAATGCGGCGGCGAATCAGCCGGGCATGTGCAATATGGTCAGCCTGAACCGAAGGCGCATAGAGAGCCGCATCGACCGCCGGAATCAATTCGTCCAGAGCAGCAGCCAGTTCCGGATCTCCCCCGGTGCTTCGGCGCAGGCGAAGCAGAAATTCCCGTGGGGTCTCGCCGCGGCGCTTATGCCACGGTCCCATCCTGCAGCGGCGGATCAGCAGGTAAAACAAGCCTCTGGGGGTATTCCGGTTTCGAATCAGCCAGATCCGCATCCGAAAATGCTCCACCCAGGAGCCCATCAGGCGGCGCAGGCCTTCCAGCAGGGGAATCCGCCTTCGGCACGTCCGGGTTGTTGGAACCGCCTGCATGCCCCCCATGCGGATCCTGCCCAGCAGGCGCAGGCCTCCTATCGCCAGGAGCAGCATGCCCGTCACGAGCAGCACCGCCATTACAGCCATGGCGGCGGGGGTGGCCTCGGCCCCTTCCTCCGCCTCGATCTGCGCGCTCTGCATCAAATCCATATCCAGTTCCCATTCCAGCCCCCCTTTTGACTCCTCGGGGAACAGAGAAAAGAACCATGCCACTCCCCGTCCCAGCAAGGCGGCCACCCGCCGGACAACGGCGGTCAGCGCATTCCACAGCGCCACCACCCCCTGTCCCACCGGCGCGGCAACCGATCCCGCCAGCAGGAAGACCGATGCCAGGATCGCCAAAAAGACCACGGCCGCAAAGAGCCCTCCCCGGGCGCCCAGCCTGCCGCCCGTCCGGCAGATCATCAGGCCCAGCAGCGAGCCCGCGCTCCCGACACAGGCTGGGATCATCTGATAGGCCGGAATTTGAACGGCCGCTCCATAGGCAACGAACAGAATCAGCGCCACCAGGCTTGCATCCAGGCACAGGATCACACGAGACAGCGCCGGAGGCTTCACGGCCAGTTTGGCGCCCTGAACCGTCAGCCACGCGCAAAGCACGGCGGCACAGGCCCATGTCCCGCGCTGATTTCCTTCGATTCCGGCCGCCAGGACCGCAAAGCAGATTCCTCCAACGAAGAGATTGAAGAAAACCAGCGCCCGCATACTTCTCTCCCGGCGCAGAAACAGCCGGTTCAGGCCATAGAGAGCGGGCGCGCAGGGAATGAGCGCCATGGGAAACACGAGCCCCGTCTGCCTTCCCTCCGAAAACCAATAGACCGCCATGCACAAGAGGCAGGCCATGCTCAGCTGAATGGACAGCGCTCCCACCGAATCGCTTCTATGCTCCATGGTTCTCCTCCTTCAGACTGCACAGGCAGATCGTCTCATACTCCCCAAAGGGTTTGCCGTCCCGATAGGTCAGCACACTGGCGCAGGTGGGATCCAGCTGCCGGGTCAGCAGGGTGCGGCCAGGCAGGCAGTCGGCGCTATATGCGATATAATAGAAGCGTCCCACGCTTCGGGCGGCCTGGATCATGGGGGCTGCGTCAAAGACCGGGAGCTGATCCACAATTTTGATGCCGTCCGTATCCCGCACCGGTTCGGCCGGTTCATACGCCGCCAGGGCGCACAGCAGATCTTCCGTGGTGCTGGAAACGGCAAAGAGATTGACGGCCTCGCCTCCCCTGCCTCTGCACAGGCTCAGGCCGCAGCGCACCTGCGCCTCATCCAGCCGGATCATCTCCGAGGCCAGGATGCTCAGCGCGTCTTCCAGCTCCTGCGCGTGAGGAACCGTTCCGCTGAAGCTCTCCCCATCGAAAATGAAGTGAACGCTTTTGGGAAGAATATCCTCATACACATTGACGGACAGGGGCAGTCCTCGGGCCGCCAGCCGCCAGTTAATGTGCTTGAGCGAGTCGGTGGACATGTAATCCCGGGTGGAGCGGATCACCGTAGGATCCTCCATCACGCCCCGGGTGCCGGTGTCGGCGTTCCACAGGTTGCGCAAAAACAGCTCGGGCCGTACCGCCACCAGCCTGGGATAGACGGCGAATGAACGGGCCTCCTCGCGGGGCAGGGGGCACTCAATCTGGGTCAACCCGAAGCCGTCCCCTGTTCTCAGGCGCCAGCCCGCGCTGGAGTATACCCCCCTGCGGTTGGCATGCCAGCGGGCATGCAGATGGGCCGTCTCATACCATAGCAAAAAGGAGCATCGCTTCTCCCCGACCCGTTCGGTGGAGGCATGCGCTTCCTCCAACCCGTTCACTTCCCAGTCGTCCGGCTTGCGGCTCTCTTCCGGGGTCAGGCACAGGTTCTGGGCCAGCGGGAAAAACAGTTCCAGCCAGACCAGGGGAAGGAATTTGCCGTTGTGCACCGTCAGTTCCAGCTGCGTCTCCTCCCCAGGGAACATTCCTCTTGCCGCCCCCGTGACAGTCACCGAAACATGGCGCACGGCCAGGACGGCCCATAGGCGGGAGGCCCCTGTCAGCAGAAAGACAAACATCAGCACAAGGGCCAGCTGTTTCTGACCAAAGAAAGCGGCCAGAACGGCGCATAAAAGCAGGAGCACCAGCGCCGGAATGGAAGCCAGCAGGCTGGAGCGGCTGAAAGCGGCGTTTTTCCTCACATCCGCTCCCCCTTCAGGGCGGGGGAGGCTTCCACCCGGGCGAGCACATCGTCCAACACGGCGGCAGCGCTGGCCCCGGAGAAGCGTGCGGCGCTGGAAAGCACAAGCCGGTGTTCCAAAATGGGGTGAGCGAGGGCTTTCACATCGTCAGGGGTGACGAAATCCCGCCCCTCCATGGCGGCCCACACTTTAGCCGCCCGGTACAGGCCGCGCGAAGCCCGGGGGCTGGCCCCCATGACCAGCTGGTCATGGCTGCGGGTCATGCCCACCAGCGCAACGATGTAGTCCGCCACCGCGTCCGACACGTGAACGGCGGCAATCTCCCGCTGAGCCTGAATCAGCTCTTCGGCGCTTGTGACAGCGCGTACCGTGTGGAAGGGGATCTCGTCCCCCAGCTTCCGAAGCATTTCCCTTTCCTCCTCCGGCCTGGGATAACCCATGCTGATGCAGATGAGAAAACGATCCATCTGCGCGGCGGGCAGACGGAAGGTGCTCTCCGACTCCACCGGATTCTGAGTGGCCAGCACCAGGAACGGGGCGGGAAGAGGAAACTGCTCTCCATCAATGGAGATCTGCCTTTCTTCCATGGCTTCCAGCAGGGCCGACTGCGTCCGGGGAATGGCGCGGTTGATTTCGTCGGCCAGCAGGATGTTGGTCATCACCGGCCCCTGCCGCAGCTCAAAATCCCCCGTCTTCTGGTTGAAGATCCGCATGCCGATGATGTCGCTGGGCAACATATCGGGCACAAACTGGATGCGTCCGGAGCGGCATCCCAGCGCCAGAGAGATGGTCTTGACCAGCGTGGTCTTGCCCACGCCGGGAAGATCATCCAGCAGCATATGTCCGTTTGCCAGAACCGCCATAATGATCATCCGAATCCGGTCCGGCTTTCCAACGATAATTTTTTCCGTCTCCGCCTGAATATCCTGGGCCAACCTGCGAATGTCCATGATTTCACTCCCTCAAAAAAGGTTTTATCGCAAAGAAACCGGCAGGATGCCGGCTGCAGGCCGTCGGCAAAACGCTTTTCTCCTCCCGAGGGGGAGAAAAGATTCCCACAGTCCTTGGAAAAGCAACGCCCATCCGAAAGCGATCCGGAAGGAAAGCGATGCTGATGTCAACAAACTGCAACCGGCAGGATGCCGGCTGTATCCCCGGCGATGCCGTGGCCGGCTGAAAGGGAACGTCCTTCCCCTGCGTTTTCATTCACGGGGATGTCATTCCTCTGTTATTTGCGCGCAGATGGCCTCGCCCATTCCCACCGTGCTTCCTGTCCCGCCGAGATCCGGCGTGAGGGACTCCTTGTCCCCCATGAGCACACGCATGCAGGCATCCGCGATGTCTTTCGCCGCCGCCATTCCTGCCTCATCCTGCTTTTTATGTGCGAGCCAGTCAAGGAGCATACGTGCAGACTCGATCATCGCAAACGGATTGGCGATATTCTTCCCGGCAATGTCCGGCGCGGATCCATGCGTCGCCTGCGCCATCGCGTAATCCGGGCCCACGCATAGGCCCGGGGCCATGCCAAGGCCGCCGACAAGCCCCGCCGCCTCGTCGGAAAGGATATCACCGAACATATTGGTCGTCACAACGACATCGTATTGCACCGGGTTCATGAGCATACGCATCGCAAATGTATCCACAATGCAGCTTTCCAGTTCAATATCCGGATACTCTTTCGCCACCTCGCGGCAGCTGTCCATAAACAGCCCGCAGCCGAGCTTGAAAACGGTATTCTTATGCACGGCCGTCACCTTTTTCTTTCCGCCGCGCTGGCGCGCAAGCTCAAAAGCGGTGCGGGCCGCCATGGAGGAATTGCGCCGGGTCACAACCCGCAGGGAGAGGGCCATATCCGGGGTGGGCATGCAGTCGCTCGTGCCCATATACATATTGCGGTCCGGCTGAAAGCCTTCGTTATTTTCACGCACGATGATGAGATCGGTCTGCGGATTGATGCACTTGACGCCCGGATATGCCTTGGCCGGGCGGATGTTGCTGACAAGATCATACTTCTTGCGAAGGATTGGATGCGGATTGATGCATTGGGGATCCTTGGGATAGGCCATATGGCCAATCGGGCCGAGAATCCATCCATCGAGCGTATAGAGCGTGTCGAGCACTTCCGGCAGCAGCGATTTTCCATGTTCGATAAAAGAGAGGTAGCCGATGGGCAGCGGCACCCACTCGACCTCCGCCTCAGGATGCCTGGCCAGCGCGGTCTTTAACACGCGGACGGCAACCGGCACGATTTCAAGGCCAATATCATCCCCGTTCAGCACGCCGATCCTGTATGTTGCCATGTGATTTTCCTCCCTGCTCGTTCTGTATTTTTTTCATTATACACCCTGATTCCCCTTTTTTTCCACCCCTGTCTTCACCCTCTTTCACCGCTCGATTGAAAACGGGCAGAAAAAAGAGCCCGAAAGCCGTGGCTGGCTTTACGGGCATCTTTTTTCGGTTCCTTAAACCTCCGGATCCGCAGGCGGACGGCGGCGGCGGCGCGGGGCCTGATCGCCCTCTGCCGGCTCCTCCCGTTCATCCCGGGTGATCGGAGCGGCGGGTGCCTTCGGGACCACCGGCGCGGCCGGCTTAGTCGGTGCCTTCGGGGCCGTTGGCGCAGTCGGCATGGTCGGCGCTTTCGGCGCCACCGGCGCGGCCGGCATGGTCGGCGCTTTCGGGGCCGTTGGCGCAGTCGGCATGGTCGGCGCCTTCGGGGCCGTTGGCGCAGTCGGCATGGTCGGCGCTTTCGGCGCCACCGGCGCAGTCGGCACGGTCGGCGCTTTCGGGGCGGCCGGCGCGGCCGGCTTCCCATAGGGATTGGCCTGTGCCGGATTCGTGGGTGTGTTCTTCATATACGAGGGGATCTGGCCGGCCTGATTCTGCGGCATGCGCGGGGCAGCCGCCTGGCCGGGGACATTCGCGGGAGGCGTCTGGGCATAGCGGGCACGCTGCTGCATGAGCTGCTCCTCGCGGATTTCTGCCTCTTCGTCCTCATCCTCCTCGGCTTCCTCTTCCTCCGCCTCCTCGGTTCTGCGGCGATAGACATAGATGCCATAGATCGCCGCGGCCACCACGATCAGCAGGCCGCCGATCACAAACGGCAGGATTCCCATGCCGCCCTCTTCCTCTACCGGCTGGGCCGTGGGAAGCGGCTGCACGGTGGGCTCCGGCGACACACCGCTGTCATAGGTAACGCCATAGCGGGCGTAGGAGGTGCCGGATGTGAATTCGACGATGTACTCTCCTTCCTCCGGGAGCGTGACGTCCATGACAAACGCACCGTTTTCATCCGCCACAGCCTGGCCGACGGTACGCTTCACCGTCTGTGTGCCCTGCGCGGCCGGTGCCGCTCCCTCCGCATAGGCCGCAGCGAAGAGCTCAAAGCGCACGGCGCCCACCAGATCCGGTGTGGCCGTCGGGAGGGCTGTTGCGCCGCTTTGCACCTCAAGGGTGATGGTCGCCGTCACCGTGCCGTTTGCCGTCGTCGTGCCATAGACGGTGAACGTGCCGTTCTCGCTGACAGCGGGCACATTGTTCACCCTCAGGTCGCCATAGCTGCTGATGAGCGCAGCCGGATTGCTCACCGGCTGCGGAGTCGGTGTGGCATTGGGATCCGGTGTGGACGTTGTGTAACCCGGCATGCCGGAGATCACGTTGTTCGTCCAGCTGTCATCCACGGGAATGAGATCCTGCAACGGCGTGCCGTTGATGACATGGCTGATGTTGTTGCTGCTGTTCGGTGTGGTGGCGGGGCCTGCGCCGGGCCGCGGGGTTGCCGCCGCCTGCTCGGCCAGATAGGCCTGAAGCTCCGCAATGGTCAGCATCTTCGCCATGTCGCTGCGGACATAGCCATCCTGTCCGTTGTAGTTCACCTGATACCAGGTATAGGTGCCGTCGTCTTCGGTCCCCGTGACCAGCAAAAGCGTGTTGATCGGGATCCGCCCCAGCGATGTGCCGGAGGCCGACGGCGTGCGGCGCAGGTTCACCGCGTCCTTGACGAGCAGCGCATACGCGCTTGTGGCATCCGGGCCAAACGGCTCCGGCGTGGCCTGCGGCAGCGGGGTCGGGGTCGCCATCTCGGCCTCCAGCTTAGCCAGATAATCCTGCGTCTCCTGCTCGCCCATCAGGCGCACCAGATCGGCGCGGACATAACCCCACTGGCCGCTGTACTGCACCAGATACCAGGTCATGCCGTCCGTGGCGATCTGGCTCTGGAAGATGTAGACGACCGTCTCTTTATTCAGAATCGTCTGCAGATAAGCATTGGCATCCGGATTGCCGCGCAGCGGCGTGCCGTCGCTGATCACGCGGGCATACACACGCAGCTCCTGCGGTGCGGGCGTCGCGGTCGGCACCGGCGTGGCCGTCGGCTCGGCGGTCGGCGTCGGGGTAGCCTGTGCGGCCTCCAGCTGGGCAAGATAATCCTGAATCTCCTGTTCGCTCATCAGGCGGACAAAGTCGGCATGGACGTAGCCCCACTGGCCATCATACTGAGCGAGATACCAGGTCGAACCGTCGGCCGCCACCTGGCTTTGCGAGATGCTGATAACCGTCTCGCTGGAAAGCATGGTCTGCAGCGCAGCGCTGTCCTGCGGGTTGGCGCGCAGAGCCACATTGTCCTGCGTGATGCGGCCATAGGTCTGCATCGGCTGCGGCGCGGGCGTCGCAGTGGGTTCCAGTGAATCCGTGGGCTGCGCCGTCGGCTCCTGCGTGGGTTCCGGCGAATCCGTGGGTTGTGCCGTCGGCTCTTCTGTCGGCGTCGGGGGCATCTCCGGGTCATCCAGGGAAGCACGGTATTCCGCCTCTTCTTCCGCCCCCATCAGCTGCACGAATTTGGCCATGACATAGCCCTCGCCCCTGTCCGTGCGGACATAGCACCAGGCGTTTTCCAGATCCCCTTCCGTGCACTGCATGACCCACAGGATCGTTCCGGCTTCCATGCGCATGATCAGGTCGCCGTTCGTGTTCGGCTGCCTGCGCAGGGCCACCTGCGTGCCGGTGTTGCGGCCATAGTGGTAAACGTCGCCCGCCGTCAGCTCCTGCGGCACAGGGGTCGGGGTCGGCGTGGGCTGCGGGGTCGGGGTCTCTTCCGGAATCTCTGTCGGCGCGGGCGGGATGGGGGTTTCCGTCTCTGTCTTTATCGCGGCCATGGCCTCTTCCTGCGTGACCAGGCGCACCTTGAAGACCTCTACATAGCCGCTCTCCCCCGTGTTCATGTTGCGGGCCAGATACCAGGGGGCACCGCTTCCGTCACGCGCAAGGCTGGTCAGCTCCAGCGGGGTCGGCTCGGTGATGCTGGGGATGGCGCCGCTCTGGGGCGGATCTCCGCCCGGCTCGGAAAGCAGGATGATCACCGCGCCGTTTTCCTGCTCCAGGGTGATGCCATAGGCCGGGAACTCGGTGGCATATGTGACGTCGGTATCCGTGGGCGGATCCGTCGGCTCGGTGCCTTCCGGTTCGCCGGTCTGCTCAGGGCCCGGTGTAATCAGGCTGACGAGCGGCGGCTCGGTTTGCTCAACCGTGTCCCCGTTGTCCGCAGGCGGGTCGCTCTGAACCGGATCCGGGGTTGTGATGTCCTGAAGGCGGTTCATCGCATCCTCATAGGTAATCTGGGTGACCAGGTAATCGCGCATATAGCCGCTCACGCCGCTTTGCACAACCGTCACCGGATACCAGAGGTTGCCGTTCTGGCCGGTCACGCCCTCGCCGAGCACCACCAGCACGCCGTTGGGGATCTCCTGCACGACGCTTCCATCCACGGCGTCGCGAAGATTGTTGATGTCGCTGTTCTTATTGTTGGTAACCGCATAAACCGTCTCTGTCGGCGGCGGGCTCGTCTCTTCCGTGCCGCCTTCATCCGTGGGCGGCGGTGTAATCAACTCGGCGTTCCCGTCATCCGTCTCTGTCGGCGGCGGGCTCGTCTCTTCCGTGCCGCCTTCATCCGTGGGCGGCGGCGTAATCAACTCGGCATTCCCGTCATCCGTCTCCGCCGGCGGCGGGCTCGTCTCTTCCGTGCCGCCTTCATCCGTGGGCGGCGGTGTAATCAACTCGGCGTTCCCGTCATCCGTCTCTGTCGG
>DVMG01000057.1 GCA_018715105.1 Candidatus Ventricola intestinavium | reverse complement strand
GAAAAGGGATTGAAAAGAAACAAAAGAACCGGTAAAATGAGAAAAGAATATGTAAAATGCTGTATTATGGGGTTATGTGGGCTGCCAGACATCTTTGATTCTTGTGCATTTTGAGGTCGGTTCATGAGCATGTTTGATTTTATAGGGCAGATGGCGGGCAACCCCATGCTGCTTGTCTCCACGATTCTGACGCTGGGCGTCATCCTGGTCAACGGATGGACGGATGCGCCCAACGCCATCGCCACCTGCGTATCCACACGCGCCATCGATGTGCGCAAGGCCATCCTGATGGCGGCCGTGTGCAACTTTCTGGGTGTGTTCATCATGACAGCGCTCAACGCCTCTGTCGCGATGACGATTTACAACATGGTGGATTTCGGCGGAGACGCGCGCCTGTCCCTCATCGCCCTGTGCGCGGCCATGGCCGCCATTGTCATCTGGGCGACTGCGGCGTGGTACTTTGGAATTCCCACCAGCGAGAGCCATGCGCTGATCGCGGGCCTGTCCGGTGCGGCGGTCGCCATCCAAAATAGTTTTGCCGGCATCAACGGCGCGGAGTGGATCAAGGTCCTCTACGGGCTGCTGCTCTCCACGCTGCTTGGCTTTCTGCTGGGTTTTGTCATGGCGCGCCTCACCGCGCTTTTGTGCGGCGGCCTCAACCGGATCAAAGCAGAGCGCTTTTTTTCCGGGGCGCAGGTGGCCGGCGGTGCCGCCATGGCCTTTATGCACGGCGCGCAGGACGGGCAAAAATTCATGGCCATCTTTCTGCTGGGCGCGGCCTTTGCCGGCGGCGCGGCGGATACATCCAGCTTTGTGGTGCCCGTGTGGCTGATGGCGCTGTGCTCGGTGGTCATGGGCCTGGGCACATCCATCGGCGGCTACAGGATCATCAAGTCCGTGGGCATGGACATGGTAAAGCTCAAGCCCTATCAGGGATTTGCGGCGGATCTGTCCGCCACGCTGTGCCTGCTGCTTTCCTCGGTGACGGGGATTCCGGTGAGCACCACGCACACCAAGACAACGGCGATCATGGGCGTGGGCGCAGCGCGGCGGCTTGGCAACGTCAATTGGAACGTGGTCAAGGATCTGGTGCTCACGTGGGTCTGTACGTTCCCCGGCTGCGGCCTGCTGGGCTTTGGCATGGCCAAGCTGTTCCTGGCACTGTTCGGATGAGCTGTGCATCCAGGATTTTACAAAAAGAACGCGCGAAGGAGAAGGAATTGTGGCAAAGAACAAGAATGATTACTTTGAGATGATCCGCCGGCAGACGGCCTGCTGCGTGCAGGCAGCCAGCCTGCTGGAGGATATCCTGTGCCATTTCAGCACCGAGCGCATTGCCGCGCAGCGTGAGCAGATGCACGAGATCGAGCACACGGCGGACAAAATCAACCACGACATTCAGACCCGCCTGTCCACCGAGTTCATCACGCCCATCGACCAGGAGGATATCCTGCGGCTGGTGACCATCATCGACGACATCACCGATGCGCTGGATGATGTGGTGCTGGAGCTTTACATGTATCATGTTGCCGAGGCGCCGCAGGATGCGGCCGCGCTGGCGAAGGTCGTCAGCCGCTGTGTCCTGGCGCTCAATGAGGCAGCGGGGGAGCTCCGGAACTTCAAAAAGCCGGAGGGGCTGCGCAGACTGCTGGTGCGGGTCAATGACATCGAGGGAGAGGGCGACGCCCTGTTTATGGAAGCGATCCACCGGCTTTTCGACTCTTCTGCAGACTGCAAAACGCTGTTGGGGCACAAGGCCGTGTATGAAAGCCTTGAAAACTGCTGCGATCTGTGTGAGCATGCGGCCGATGTGATCGAGCAGGTGATCATCAAGAATACGTGAGGGCGGATGCGCCCAAGCGAAAAAGGAGGTTGGTTTCCGCCATGGACGCGGACAGTTGCGGCCCTGAAGGGCACAACCGGGCATCCAATCCATAGGATAGGGGCACGGCCTGCGACGGCTTTTGCGCGGGCTGTGTCCCTGTGTGTTTATCCAGCCCTGGTCCCGCGCATACAGCGTGGGCAAAGGGCGTAAAACCAGGCAGACGGCAAACCACATCGACACACAGAAAGAGAGGTATTTTCCTTCCATGGGCATATTGCTGCTCGTACAGATTATTCTCATCGCACTCAACGCGGTGTTCGCCAGCGCGGAGATCGCCGTGCTTTCCGTCAACGAGGCCCGTCTTGAACAGATGGCCCGGCAGGGAGACAAGAAAGCCGTGCGCCTGTACAGGCTCACACGGGAGCCGGCGCGCTTTTTATCCACCATACAGATCGCCATCACGCTTTCCGGTTTTCTGGGAAGCGCATTTGCAGCGGATGGTTTTTCCGATCCGCTGGTGGATTGGGTCGTCAGCCTGGGTGTGTCCCTGCCACGGCAGACGCTGGATACCATCGCGGTGGTGCTGATCACGCTGATTCTCTCTTATTTCACGCTGATCTTTGGCGAGCTGGTGCCCAAGCGCATCGCGATGAAGAAATCCGAGCAGCTGGCGTTGGCGATCTCCGGGCTCATCGCTGCCATTTCCGCGGTTTTCCGGCCGGTGGTGTGGCTGCTGTCCCTGTCCACCAACGCAGTTCTGCGTCTGTGCGGCATCGATCCCCATGAGGAAGAGGAACAGGTCAGCGAAGAGGAGATCCGCATGATGGTGAAGGCCGGGGGAGACAGGGGGACGATCGACCGGGAAGAGCAGGCGTTTATTCAGAACGTGTTTGAGTTTGACGACATCACAGCCGAGGAGATCGCTACCCACCGAACGGACGTGACCATCCTCTGGCTGGAGGATGATGACGAAACATGGGCAAAGACCATACACGACAGCCGCCACACGCTTTACCCCGTGTGCGATGGGTCGCCGGACAACGTGACCGGCGTCCTCAACGCCAAGGACTATTTCCGTCTTTCGGACAGGAGCCGGCAAAGCGTCCTGGCGGGGGCAGTATCCCCGGCGTATTTCGTGCCGGAGACCATTAAAGCCGATGTGCTTTTCCGCAATATGCGCAAAAACCGCCAGTCCATGGCCGTGGTGCTGGATGAGTACGGCGGTGTGGTGGGGATTATAACGCTGAACGATTTGCTCGAAGAACTGGTGGGCGATCTGAGCGACACCCCGGAGGATGGCACAGAAGAGCGCATCGAGCAGGAAGACGAGGCAACATGGCGCATCACCGGAAACATTGCGCTGGATGAGATCGAAAAGACCACGGGCCTTGATTTGCGCTCCGGCGATTATGAGACGTTTACCGGCATGGCGTTTGACGCACTGGGCATGGTGCTCGGTGACGAGGACAAGGACGTGAAGCTGGACCTGCCCGGACTGAGCGTGACAATCGTGCGAGTCAAGGATCATCAGATCGCGGAGGCCGTGCTGCACATCCGGGAAGGAGAATAATTTTTACATCGATGAAACAACAGGCCGCGTGGAGAAGGCA
>DVMG01000013.1 GCA_018715105.1 Candidatus Ventricola intestinavium | reverse complement strand
TCAAAACTATTGCAGCCATTGCAATCATTTTCTTTCATGGGATCCGCCCACTCCCGAGCCCATGGTTTCGTCTTCCATCCCCTTGGAAGGCGATTCTCTTGAATGACGATCTTGAATGAAGAAGCGGTTGTTCTCATGCCCACGCGCTGGGATTGTAAGTCAGGTTTGGCAAAAAAAAGCTGGGCAGCGCCGGAAGGCGTTGCCCCGCAGGGAAATCAACCGTGTCTTGCTTCCCTTTGCAAAAGGAGGTTTGAACATGCGGCCCTCTGGCCGCGGCATCCACGCGCATCATGCGCTCCGTCAGCGTCTTTCAAAGGGGAAGACCAGCCCGTTCTGCCTGCGCACATCATCCATAATGCGCATGACCGCCACCGTCTGTTCTCCCGTCATCAGGCTGCTTTGCAGCCGACCTGCCCGCACACAAGCCTCCGCTTCGCGGATCTCATATTCATATCCGTTGATCTCGAAAGGCTGAACCAGTTCCACAGGCTCCTGTCCATCTATGCAGAGCATGGCCCGCTGCGGATTTTTAAACTCCGGGATGTCCAGATGCCCCCGCGTGCCATACACCGCGCCATGCACCGGCATCTGGGCTCCAATGGCGCATGCAAGCTGCGCGATCGCCGCGCCTTTGCGCAGCGTGACGGCATCCATCGCATCCGTCCCCGCGCTGTTCAATATAAGCTGGCTCTTCACGGTGTCCATGTCATACCCCAACATCATACAGGCAAACCCAATGGCATAGACCCCGATATCCAGTAGCGTGCCGCCGGCCAGCTGCGCATCAAATTTGCGTGCCTCCCGCGCAGTGGTGTAGCCATACTGAGCCGTCACCATGCGGATTTCACCGATCTTTCCCTCCGCAATCACCTTTTCAATCTGCCGGTAAAGCGGAATAAACTTTGTCCAGAACGCTTCCATGACAAAGACGCCGCGCTCCTTGGCCCGCGCGAAGATCTCTTCAGCCTGAGCCGCGTCTGTGGTGAAACTCTTTTCACACAGCACATGCTTGCCCGCGTCAATCAGCATGATCATATCTTCATAGTGGCGGCTGTGCGGCGTAGCCACATAGACGATGTCCACATCCGGATCCGCCGCCAGCGCCTCATAGCTTCCATGGCGCACCGCGATGCCATAAGCATCCGCAAACGCGTCTGCCGCCGCCTTCCCGCGGGAGGCAACCGCATGCAGGGTGATATCGCCCATGGCGCGCGCCGTGGCCGCAAAATTCTGCGCAATGGTGCCTGTGGAAAGAATTCCCCATCGGATCTTGTCCATCTTTTCTCCTCTTTTCCGTTTTGTTGCTTTCGTCCGGGCGTTTCCTGCCCGGTCTTCCTCTGCCCCGCCGTGCATCTGTTCCAGGCAAAAGCCCGCAGGCAAAGACCCCTGAGACGGCCTTTCTTCCTCTTCGGAAAAAGTGTCTTTTTTATCATGTGTTTTCCGCGCTCAGCGGACGCCCCGCCTCCTGCGCCTGCGCATTTCGATGATGCTTTCCTTCCACAGAGGCGGATACAGCAGCATGAGCATCGGGAAAACCTCCAGGCGTCCGGCCAGCATATCAAAAATCATGACGCTCTTGGAAAGAGCACTGAATCCGGAAAAATTAGAAGCCGGCCCAGCAAATCCCAAAGCGGGGCCTACGTTGTTAAACGTTGTGGCCACCGCGGTGAAGGTGCTGACCAGGTCGATATCCTCAAGCGACACGATCAGCAGAGAGATGACAAAAATCCCGAACGCGCCGGCGAAATACCCATAAATCGCCCGCATCGTCCCATCCTCCACATCCTTGCCCTCAAAGCGGATTCTGCGCACCGCGCGCGGATGCAGATACGATCCCAGTGTGGAAAGCATGCTTTTCCCCGCCATCACGATACGGGAAACCTTGAGTCCGCCGCCCGTGCTGCCCGCGCATGCACCGATGAACATCAACAGCACCAAAATAGCGCGCGAAAACTCCGGCCAGAGATCAAAATTCACCGAAGCATAGCCGGTTGTGGTGATGATGGAGGCGACCTGAAAGGCAGCATTGCGCAGGTTGTTTTCCGCGGTGAGCGACTGGTCATAGATGTTGACAAAAATCAGCAGGGTGGCCGCCGCGATAATCGCCAGATACCAGCGCATCTCCTCGCAGCGCAGCGCCTGGCGGAACTTGCGCAGGAAAACCATGTAGTAGACGTTAAAATTCACGCCAAAGGCGATCATAAAAATCGTGATCACCCATTGGAGATACGGGGTATACTCCGCCGCCCCGCTGTTGCGCGTGGCAAAGCCGCCCGTGCCCGCCGTGCCAAACGCGATGCACAGGGACTCAAACAGCCCCATTCCCCCCAGGAGCATGAGCACGATCTGAAGGACTGTGAGCACCACGTAGAGACGATAGAGCATCTGCGCGGTAAAGCGCACCTTTGGCACCAGCTTGCCCACGGAAGGCCCCGGGCTTTCCGCCTTCATGAGCTGCATGTTTGTTCCGCCCACCATCGGCAAAACGGCCAAAAGGAACACCAGCACACCCATGCCGCCGATCCAGTGCGTAAAGCAGCGCCAGATCATGGAGCAGTGGCTCAGAGCCTCTACGTCCGTCAAAATGCTGGCGCCGGTCGTGGTGAAGCCGGATACCGTCTCAAAGAGCGCATCCACAAAGTGCGGGATCTCTCCGGTGAGCATAAACGGCAGGCAGCCCATCACGCTCATCACGACCCAGCTGAACGCTGTGGCCACAAAGCCTTCCCGCGCATAAAAGCTGGGATTTTGCGGCTTTTTCCCCGCAAGAATTCCGCCCAGCGCCGCGCAGATCAGCATCACCGCCCCAAAGGCCAGCCCCTCTGCTTCTGCATAGATCAGCGCCGTTGCCACCGGCAGAAGCATGAAAATCGCCTCAAGCCGCAGAATCCAGCCCAGGATATACAGGATACTTCTCATGTTCATATCCAATTCCCTCACAGCAGGATGTCGCTGATATCGCCAAAGCCCGAATGCGCCGTGACGACGATGACGGTATCCTCCGGCTCAATCGTATCCTGACCACGCGGGAAGATGATCTTTCCCCCGCGGTTGATACAGGCAATG
>DVMG01000056.1 GCA_018715105.1 Candidatus Ventricola intestinavium | reverse complement strand
TGATCGTGTCCACTTCCGTCTTTCTTCCCTGCATCAGGTCCGCGCAGATGCTCGTGATGCCCATGGGGCCGTCTGTGGCAACCCGGCGAACTTCCTCTGCCTTTTCCTTGGGGTCAAAGCAAACGCCGTCCGCCTCCGCCACAGCGCACGCTTCACGGATGAGCGTCTCGCACAGAGCCCAGGCGGACGGGCTTTGCGCAACAAACCCCATCGGCACCCTCAAGACGCCGGTCAGAGCGCTCAGGGACACGTTGGTCAGCAGCTTCTGCCAGATGGCTGCGCGCACATTGGCGCTCGCCTCTGCCTGAATGCCCGATGCCTCCAGCGCGCGGGCGGCGGCCTGCGCCTCTCCAAGCCTGCCTGCCGGGGAGCCGAGAACCGTGCGCCCTCGGCCTCCATGAAAGACAGAAGCAACTCCGCGAACCGAAGCATTATGCTGCGTGGTGCCCACGAGCACGCGCTCCATCGGCACAAAGCGGGCGAGCTCCTCTTCATGCCCCGCGCCGTTTTGCAGGCTGAGCAAAAGCGTATGCTCCCCCAGCAGATTTGCGCACTTTGAGAGCGCCTCGCGCGTGCCCATCGCCTTGACAAAGACGATCATCAGGTCGACCGGCTCCATCGGCGTTCCCATCTCCGCCGCCGTGGGATACGCCGTATGCATCCTGCCGTCGGGCTCTTCCACGGTGACGCCCTGTGACGCAAGGGCCTCGATCTTTTCCCGATTGCGGCCAAGCAGCACAACATCGTGTTCTTTCTTCAGCATGGCGGCAAAGAGCATGCCCATCGCCCCCGTGCCCAGAACGGCAATCCGCATAGGTGCCCCTCCTTCGCCTCGTTTCTTTCTCATTATACCTGCATTTGCTAAACAAGTCAATCACTCCCGCCGTGCCGGATCCGGGAGATTCCTTTTCTCTCCTATCCGAACCGCGGCTGCGCCGTTTCCTGCAATTGCCCATCGACAAACGCGGGCTTTGGGTGTATGATAAAAAAACGAAGCGGCCTGTTTTCATCATGCCCCGCCGTTTCCTACCCCGCATCTTTCATTTTAAAGGAGGCTTGTATGCCCGCTTCCTATGTTCACCAGTGCGTGGCCGGGCAGGCCGCGGATGCACTTTCCCTTTTTTCCCAGGAGCCTCTTCGCAGCGCGCTGCTGGCGGGCAGCGAGGGGCCGGATCCCCTCTTTTTCTCGCCGGCTTCCCTGCCCGGTTCGCCGTTTCCGCCAAAGGCGGCGTCCATGCTCCACACGCAGAATACCGATGATTTTCTGCTTGCGCTTGCCGATTCCTGCCGGGACAATGAGCTGCTGCGCGCATACTGCTGCGGATTTTTCACGCATTATGCCACGGATACCACCTTTCACCCGTTTGTCTACGCGCATTCGCTCGATGAGCGCGGTTTCTATTCCGGCAATGCACACTGCCTGCTTGAGCATCAGTTTGAAACGCTGCATTACCGCCGGCAGGGGCATGCCTCCGGCATTCCCGTACAGATGGCCGGTTTTGCCGCGCTTTCTTCCGGACAGAAGGATTCCGTTGCGCAGGCATTTTCTCAGGCACTTTGCAGGGTTTTTCCCTCAAGCGCCCTGAATGCGGCGCGCGTTCGGAAGAGTTTTGACGATGCGGTGAATCTCTGCCGCATGCTTCGCTCCGAATCCGGCAGGAAATACCGCACGCTTGGCACGGTGCTTTCCCCGTTTGGGCTTGACCGTACGCTGCATGCGCATATGATGCCGCTTGAGCTTCCCGGGGAAGACATCGCCAACGATGCGCACCGCCCCTGGGCCTCCATCTGGACGCCGGATGACATCCGGACGGACAGCTTTTCGGATCTTTTCAGCGCCGCAGCCGCACGCGCGCAGGCGCTGATCGAGGCCGCATACGGCTATATGACAGGCCGTGTATCCGCCGCTTCGCTGCGCTCGCTGCACGGCGGAAACAGCTATGATTCCGGCCTCCCCTGGCAAAAAACATGTCCCGCCAGGGAAGCGCCCGGTGTCCGTGCACGCCCGAGGTGAATCAGAGCTTTCTCCCCTTCGGGGGAGAGAAAAGTGTTTTTTCAATGGTCTGCAAAGGGACCCGTCACAGAATTCGTACATTCTGCGACGGGCCCCTTTGATCATGGGCAGGCAGCCGTATTCCTGCCCGGGCGGCGCCATCCTGACTGCGCGCCGCCCGTTTTCAGTTTTGGGGAAAAATCCTGCTCTTATTTGGGCTTTACGGGGCCAGGTAAGCCTCCAGCTGAGCGTTGGCCTCGTTCAGATAGGTTTCCATGCCCGCGGCATCCAGCGCCTGCAGGAACTTGGGCAGCTCGGTGGCGGGATCCACCGCGCCCGCATCCAGCGCCAGGGCATACTGCGCGCCCACGTTGGTCAGCGCCGCCATCTCATTGGCCACGGAGGAATTGTCAAACACGTAGCCGAGTGCCGGGATGGCTTTGGCCTGCTGGTAGTATTCCACAAAGGACTCGCGGAAGCCCGCTCCTTCTACGGCCGTATCCGGCAGAATGGTCACATTGCCCATGCCGTTTGTCCAGGGAGTATAAGCCTTGCGGGCTTCATCGTCAAAGACGACCAGGCCCTCGTCATTCAGCGTGTAGTGGATGCCCTCCACGCCGTAATTGAGCAGCGTCATCAGATACGGATCGCTGTTGAGCAGCGCCAGAAATTTGAAGGATTCAACGGGATGTTCGGAGGCGGTCGAGATGGCGATCATCGCCCCCTGCGAGGCGGTGGTGTCGACATAGGGCTCCGTGCAGGGCACCATGGCCACTTCAATGCCGCGCTCCTGAGAGTACGTCAGCTCGCAGCCGAGCGCATAGGACTGCGTGCCCACCAGATAGTTTGCTTCCTTCTGCGCGTTGGTGCGGGTGTCGTTGGAGGTTTCCTTCACAGCCAGGGCAGGATCAATATAGCCGGCCAGATAGTATTCGCGCATCTGGTTGACATATTTTTCGTATTCCGGGGTGGCAAACTTGTTGAGCAGCCTGTTGCCGTATGCCCCTTCCTTCGAGACGTCTTCCGGATTCAGATACAGCGAGAGCAGATTGACTTCGCCGGAATCTCCCGCCACGATGATGGAGTTGGTCACCATGCGTTCAAGCACCATCGGCTCAATCAGGAAGGGATAGAAGGAATCTCCCTTGACCTCCTTGGCTTTGGCAAACAGCTCCCCGAAGGAGTAGAAGTCGAGCTTTTCAAAGTCTTCCAGCGTGTAGCCCAGCTCATTGAGCAGGGTCACGTTCACATCCCAGCAGTTCTGGGTGGCAAAGTCTTTGTAGCCGTTGACGGCGTAGATGCCCATGCCGTCCGC
>DVMG01000055.1 GCA_018715105.1 Candidatus Ventricola intestinavium | reverse complement strand
AAGGAAAAAATCATCATCGGCGAATATGCGGTGGCTCAGATGCTCCCTTCCGAAAGGGCCTTGTGTGAAAAATACCGGGCGAGCCGGATGACGGTGCGAAGGGCGATCGACGAATTGCAGTACGAGGGTCTTCTGTACAAGATTCAGGGAAAGGGTACGTTCGTATCCAATGTGCAGGTGGAGCAGCCGCTGTCCATGCTCACGTCGTTTTCCGAGGACATGAAGCGGATGGGCTATCAACCGGCATCCCGGATTCTTGCGGTCAAAAACCTGCGGGCAGATGCGAAAATCGCGGAAAAGCTGCGCATTGCCCAGGGCGATCACGTTTTGCTGCTCAGCCGCCTGCGCATTGCCAATAATCAGAACATGTCCATTGAAAACACCTATCTGAATGCGCGCATTGTCAACGGGATCGAGATGGAGGGCGGCGATAATTTTTCTTTGTACAATTATCTGCGCACGACTTTGAAAATCCCTCTCATCCGAGCGGTGCAGAGCATTCAGAGCATCCTGATTACCGGCAAAAACGCGGCTCTTCTGGGGGTCCCGGAGAATATGCTGGGCCTTCGAATTGAGCGGGTGACCTATACGGAGCGCAATGTGCCGGTTGAGTATGTGATCTCCCTTTATCGCGGGGATCTGTACAAATTTGTCATTGAAATGAAGGCATGAGAAACCGGCAGAGCGATGTCAGTCCCGCGGCCCGGCGCCGGAGGACGGCGCTTTGCAAAAAGGATCTGTAACCCTCAAGACATGCGAAGAGACATCCTGGGAGACAGGATGAAGACATCATGAAAAAGGGAACATGGGAGAATTCTCACGAAAAAGACATCATGAAGGAGGTATGAATTTCATGAAACGGTTGATTGGTATGCTGCTTGCCTGCACCATGATTCTTTCCATGGCCGGTCTTTCGGCTTCGGCGGAAGAAGAACGCGTGGTTCGCTTTCTGACGGTCGGAGACCCCTATGTGGGGGCGATTGCATCGCTGCTGCCGGAATTCGAGGCTGAAACGGGCATCAAGGTCATCATCGACTCGATTCCTTACCTGGACAGCCATGCCAAGATTCTGCTTGAACTTACCAATGGAACCGGATCGTATGACTGTGTATCGGTGGATATCTGCTGGATTGGCGAATTTGCGCAGAGCGGCGGCCTGCTGGATCTGACCGAGCTGGTTGAGCGCGATGCCGAAGAGCTGGATGTTGAGAATTTCCTGCCCGGCGCGTGGGAAGCGCTGGCCGTCTATGAGGATCAGATCATCGGCCTGCCCCTGGCCCCGTATTACATGTACATGCATTACCGCACCGATAAATTTGAGGAACTGGGGCTCAGCGTGCCGGCTACCAAGGGTGAATTCGTCGAAGCGGTCAAGGCGATGTATGATCCTTCCAGCAATTTTTACGGCCTGACCGTGGCGCTCAAACGCGGCGCATCCGTGGTGCATGACTGGGCCGCGTATTATAACGGCTTTGGCGGAAAGATCTTTAAGGATATTCCCAACGATTACTCCGCGGCCATCAACGGAGAGATCGGCTATGAGACGACCAAGATGTTTGCCGATCTGCTGGCCTATCTGCCTTCCGGCGTGCTCCAGTATGAGAATGCGGATCGCTGGAATGCCTTCATGCACGGCATGGCCGGCATGGTTGCGGTGTTCAACGCCAATTCCCCTCAGTTTGAAACGGCGGAAGATTCCCTGGTGGCCGGCAACGTAGGCTATTTCGCCATGCCGCGCCTTTCCGAGGAGGACGAGGAATCCCTGCCCTTTGGCGGCTTCAGCATCGGCATCAACAAGGACAGCCGTCATATCGAGGATACCTGGACATTCATGAAGTGGCTCACCAGTGCGGAAACGGATAAGAAGTGGGTCCAGGTGCCGGGGGAGCCGGGCGTTCCCACCCGTCTGAGCACGGTGCAGGATCCCGAGCTTGTTGAAAAGTATCCGTACTTTGAAATCATCTACAATGCAGAGGTGCAGGGGCTGGCGGACGGCGTGAATTACCGCTCCAGGCTTCCGGAATGGACCCAGATTGAGGAAGTGCTGGGCCTGCAGCTGAATCAGGCGATTTCCGGCGAAAAGGATATTCAGCAGGCGCTTGATGAGGCAGCCGCGGAAATCAACGCCATCATGAAAGAGGCCGGTTATCCGGTTGCGGACTGATCCTTGAAACAGACTCTCCATGTCAGGGCGCCCGGCCGCATGGAACCGGGCGCCCCAGAAAGGGGTGAAGAGCATGGCGAAGCGGATGTTAACCATCACGCAACGGGAAAACCGCGTCTGGAAGCTCATGACCGCGCCGGCGATGGTTTTCCTGATCCTGCTGTCCGTCTATCCCATGGTTTTTAATGTGTACAACAGCTTTTTTGACTGGAACCTTGCAAGGCCGGACAGCGGGCGTTTTGTCGGACTGGCCAACTACATCGACGCTTTTACCAACGCTAACCTGGGAACGGCCTTTTTCAACACGCTGGTCTTTATGTTCTGGGCGGTAGCCGTGGAATTTACGCTTGGGTTTGCGCTGGCCCTTTTGCTTTCCACGTATAAGGGCCCTTCCAAGATCATCCGCTCGCTGATGATCACGCCGACGATGATCGCGCCCATTGTCGCCTCGCTGATGTGGCTGTTTATGTTCAATGCAGACTACGGCGTGATCAAGTGGCTGCTGCAGCTGTGCGGCGTGGAAAACCCGCCTGCAATCCTGGCCAGCAGGACATGGGCGATGCCGGCTGTGATTGCGGTGGATGTATGGCAGTGGACGCCCTTCGTCATGCTCACGATTTTTGCGGGCATTACGGCTCTGCCGAAGGATCTGATCGAAGCGTCCTGCGTAGACGGCGCCAATTCCCTGCAAAGGCTGATTCACGTCATCGTTCCTTCACTGAAACCCGTGATCGCCGTCGTGCTCCTGATGCGTGTGATGGATTCCTTTAAATCGTTTGAAGTCATCTATATGCTTACAAAGGGCGGACCGGGGAACGCGACGGAGACGGTTTCCTATTATGCGTATAAGGTCGGCTTCTCCTTTTTTGAAATCGGCCAGTGCAGCGCAATCTGCCTGCTGATCGGGTTTGTCGTCACAGCGATTTGCAGTGCGCTCAACCGCCTGATATCGGATGAATGGTCGGTATAGGAGGGAAGGGGCTTTATGAAAAAAAGAGGAAAGCAAATCGGCATCCTGCTGGCTTTGTTGCTGATTCTTGTGGTATTCATGTTTCCGGTTTACT
>DVMG01000054.1 GCA_018715105.1 Candidatus Ventricola intestinavium | reverse complement strand
GCTTTCTATACGCTGTTGGGTCTTAAAAGTTCCCCATGGATATATGATTATAGCACAACCCCCGCCTGGCCTGCAAGGCGGGGGTTACGCTTCCTGACGGAAAGCTCTCTAAAAATCAAAGAAACGTTCCGCGTTTCCAGCGCATTTCTTTCCTTCCAGAGGGGGAAAAAGCCGGTTCCCGCCGGCGCAGAAAGAGGGAAAGAGAGGGAATGATCCAGATGCCGTTACAGATCGGCGGGAGGATTCCCGTCCTGGCAAGCGCCGCTGGATGCCTGTGTTCCAGCCCCGGGCGCATCCGGCGGCTCGATGACGCCAAAGAGCGCCATATCCAGGATCTGCATGGAAATCTCCTCCATCTGCCGCAGATCCTGCGGCCTTTTTCCCTGGTTGTATTGCCGGATGAGCGTCCAGAAGGCATGCTCAACACTCTCCAAATAACGTGTCACCTGTTCAGCCGTAAGCGATCTGCGCAGCCTGAGCCCCCGGGCAGCCTGCTGCAATCGCTCCACGTTCAGGGCCCGTAAAGGTTCACGCAGCCTGTCGATCTCCCCTTCGAGCGCACGCGGCGTGCGAAACATCGCCTCTTCAAAGACATTCTTTTCCTTGGGTCTGCTCCGGAAATACGCCTCTCTGACGGAAAAAAGCGCGTATACGCTGTCAAGCCCTGTGCAGGGGCTCTGCATGGGATGCGCCCTTACAAAAGCGCACAGGGATTCAAACACATGGCCCACGCACAGCAAAAACAGCGTCTCTTTCCCCGAGTAATAGTGATACATCATGCCCTTGGAAATGCCGTGTGCAGAGCAGATGCTCTCCACACTCACCTCTTCATAGGCATGTGTGCCAAATTCCTCCATCGCAGCCCGGAGAATTTCACTGCGGCTGCGCTCCTGCCTTTCTGCCTGCTTCATGAAGATGCTTTCCTTTCCCCGTGTCGGATGCTTCCGGCAATTCACCGGCCCATTCAAAGCCCTTCCTGGCCAGCAGCACCGCGATCACCTCGTTGATCACCGCAGCCGCTGCAATCGTTCCCTGGATCAGCGACGCATACGCCGGCGACGTTGTGTTCAGCAGGGAAACCGCGATGCCCGTGAACACGAGCGAGACGCCGGAGTGCGGCAGCAGCGTCAGCCCGAGGTAATTGCGCACGGTTTTGGGCGCACCCGTCATCGCAGCCCCCACAAATGCGCTGCCATATTTTCCTATTGCGCGGGAGAGGATATACACCGCGGTGTACACCCCGGCCCCAAATACGAGATGATAGTCAAGCGGCGCGCCCAGGTTGAGGATCACCACCACCAGCGCGAGACCGATGGCTGGATTGAGCACCTTCATCATGTCATCCAGCTGCTCCTGCGGGATCATGTTGGCAAAGACGGCGGAAAAGGCCATGCCTGCCAGCAGCTGGTTCAGCACAGGGGACGGAAGAACGGCCAGGTTGAGCACCAGGATAGAACCGTCCGTCACAAGCAGCATTCCGGCCGTCACAAGCAGGGACATCCTCCGGCCATGGACCCTGCTCAGGATGAAGCCGGTGATCACCCCTGTCGCCGCGCCCAGGATCACCGGGAAAAACACGAGCAGCAGAATCCCACCCAGCGGCACCTGAGAGGCCGATGTGCGGGCCGCCACCATCGCGATCACCGTAAAGAACACGAGCGCGCCCACCAGGTCATCCAGCACCGCCATGGGGATCAGCGTGCTGGTCACCGACCCGGATGCCTTTGTCTCATTGACAATGGAAAGCGAAGGCGCCGGCGCCGTGGCCAATGCAATGCCTCCAAACAGAAGCGCGATATAAACCGGCACCCCTGTCATCAGGAAGATCACGCCAAACACAAGGCTGACAAATGCAAAGGTTCCCAGAGACTCGACCACCGTCATCACGACGATCTGCCGGCCCGTCTTTTTCATCTGCGCCCAGATCAGTTCCGTGCCGATCATCAGGCCGGCCAGGCATTCAAGCATTCCCTCCAGCGATTCATACCACGTTGCATGGAGCACCTCTTCGCTCAGCAATCCAAGCGCGTGCGGCCCCAACGCCATGCCGGTGATCAGCCATCCCAGAATGGCAGGCAGCTTCATCTTTGAAACCAGCCTGCCGACAAGAAGCGCAACGACCTCCGTCATCATGACCCGCATCCCATTTTCTACGATCATATTCCGTCACTCTTTTCTGAAAAATATAGACGAAACCGTCTGCATTCCGCATTATAGCACAAACAGACGGTTCCGTCTATCATTTTATTTCAATTTTCAGTCCTTCGGTCGGCCGTTTTCCGGTCTTCAGGGCTCATTTGGGTGGAATATAGCCGTGCTCCAGCGTAGCAACCGTATAATAATGGGGATAAAGCGCCGCAACCTCGCGGGCAATTCTCTCCTTGATCCCTTTTTCATTCATCTGAAACCCAAAGGGCACCACGCAGTCAAACACCACATTGACGTGCGTGCTTCCCGGCACAATGCGCAGATCATGGATGGTCATGTCCGGATGAATGCCCTTGACAATCTTCGTAATCACATCGCGCATAACCGGGATGCGCGGGTCATCCGTGGCAACCGGGTCATAGTGAATGACCAGATGAAGCCCTTCATCCTGCAGGAAATCGCGCTCCATGTTGTCAATCATGTCGTGACTGGCAAGCGGATCCTCGCGTGCTGACATCTCCACATGCACGCTGGCAAACTGACGGCCAGGTCCATAATCGTGCACCATCAGGTCGTGTACCCCCAGCACGCCCGGATAGCTGAGCAGTTTGCTGCGGATGGCATTCACCTGCTCTGCGGAAGGCACGGTTCCAAGCATCGGGTCAACCGTCTCTTTGACGAGCCCCACCCCGCTGACGAGAATAAACACCGCAACCGCCGCCCCCATGTATCCGTCAAGCTCCAGCCCGGTGCCATGCGCAACCAGGGTAGCCAGGAGCACGGCCGCCGTGGAAATCACATCGTTGCGGCTGTCGTCAGCCGTGGCTTCCAGCGCGGTGGATCCAATCTTTCTGCCGATCTTCCTGTTAAAGAGCGACATCCACAGCTTGACGGCGATGGACGCAGCCAGCACGCCCACGCTCACCCAGCTGAACAGCACCTCAGAAGGCGACAGGATTTTTTCCACGCTGCTTTTGAGCAGCTCCACCCCGATGACCAGGATCATCACCGCGACCATGAGCCCGGAAAAATATTCATACCTTCCATGCCCATAAGGATGCTCCGCATCCGCCGGCTTATCGGCGAGCTTGAAGCCCAGCAGGCTGATGATGCTGGAAGATGCGTCCGACAGGTTGTTGACCGCGTCCGCCGTGATGGCCACCGAGCCGCTGATCACCCCCGCGGCAAGCTTCCCCGCAAACAAAACCGCGTTGCAGCCAATGCCCACCAGACTGGCCGCCTTTCCATATGCACTGCGGACGCGCTCATCCCGGATATTCCCGCTGTCGGGAATCCGGCTTTCAATCCATTTCATCAACACGGCAAAACCCTTCCTCATCCGGCCTTTCTTTTCTTCATTCGGACAATGCCGGTCAGAAAAACGCGCCGGAATTCTGGGTAATATTCGACACCGATCCAAAGAATCCTTCCGCGCCCGCAAAACGCGGGGAAAAAGATGGTCATGCGGCTCGGTCGCTGTGGGGAGGCAAAGCGCCGCCTTTCGAGCACAGACGGGAATGCAGGCTTCGCATCCGGAACAGCAGGCCGCCAAAACAAACCGGCAGGATGCCCGGCTGCATCCCCGGTGAGATACTGCAGATCTTGCGGCTTTGCGCCCGAGGCCGAAGCTGCACAAAAGGATTTAATAAAGCAAAATCCCCCGTCAAAGACGGGAGATCCTGATCGGTCCGCGGGAATGCGGGCCGTTTGAGTCCTTACACCACGCTCTGCAGCCCCAGCGTCTTTTCAATGAGCAGCATGACGCCCAGCGTAATCACCATGAGGATGGTGGCCAGAGCGGCAATCGTCGGGTCAAAGTGATACTCGACGTAGCTCATGATCTCAATGGGAAGCATGGACACGCCGGGGCCTGTCAGAAACGCGGAGAGCGACACATTGTTAAACGAATTGATGATCGCCATGATGCAGGCCGACGCAATGCCCGACTTGATGTTCGGGATCACGATGTGGAAAAACGTATACGGCCTCGTCGCTCCCAGGCTGCATGCCGCCTCTTCCACAGCAAAATCAAAATTCGCCAGGCTGGATGTCACCACGCGCATGATGTAGGGAATGGAGAGCAGCGTGTGGCCGATCAACAGGCTCGGAATGACTTCCATATCGTACTGATTGACCACATAGCGCAGCATCACAAAGCCCAGCACAATGCACGGGATGAGCACCGGGGAGAGGAACACCGTCTTAATGGCTTCCTTGCCTTTAAACCGGAAACGGTTGAGCGCATACGCCGCGGGCAGCCCCAGCACCAAGGCAATGGCCGTGCCGGCCAGAGCGATGAACAGGCTCAGCCGCGCCGCGCGGGCAAAGGAGCTGATGGTCAGCACCTGCGCATACCAGCGCAGGGTAAAGCCCTCCCCCGGAAACTTGAGATAATTGGTATCGCTGAAGGAGGCCGCCGCAATCACGAGCAGCGGGCCGATCAAAAACAGGTAGACCAGCACGGTCACCAGCATCAGCGCCTTATTTTTCTTCATGCGGCACCTCCTGCCCGCTGCGGCATCCGGCCCCCATCGGGGCGTCCTGCCATCGCATGGCGTACTACATTCCTTTGAAAGCCCGCCCGTCCCCCTTCAAGGCAGGCGGGCCCTCTTCATGACAAATCGGGAAACGTTGAAAGGGGAACCGTCCGGATTACTGGACGGAGAAGATGGCGTTCCAGCGGTTGATCCAGTCGGCCTGGTGCTCGGCGATGAGATCCCAGTCCGGCAGGCGAAGCGCAGAGACGATTTCCTCGCCGTATGTGAAGTTCGCAGCCTGCTCCTGGGTCAGCTCCACATCGGTGCGTACCGGGCTGTCCACCCCATCAAGCGCCTCAGCCAGCTGCACGTCGTAGCTGATGTAGAAATCAATGAACGCTTCGGCCAGCTCCTTGACCTCGGTACCCTTGATGACGTTGAGCATGTTGTAGCCGGAGAAGGAACCTTCCTGCGGATCCACCCACACGTAATCGGGATTGGCGTTCTTCGCGGTGGTGTAGCTGTAGTCAAGCAGCACGGCCACGCTGATCTCTCCCTGATTGAGCATGGTAATCGTGTCGTTGGCGCTCGTATAGGTCTTGACAATATTGGGCTTGAGTTCAGCCAGCTTGGCAAAGATGGCCTCATCGTCCGTCCCCGGCTCAAGGCCGAAGGCCGCGGCGGTGGCGTAATAGAACAGCGGGCCGGAGGTGGTCGTCATGTCCGGCACGGAGATGCTGCCTTCCAGCTCCGGATTCCACAGGTCAGCCCAGCTGTTGATCTCCACGCTGCAAAACGCGCTGTCATAGACGATGCCCAGGCGGTTAAACGTATAAGCGGGGCCGTAATCCTCGCCCATCGGGGCGCGCGCGCTTTCATAAAGGGCATCCAGGTTGGTCAGATTGCCGGCATCCAGCGTGTCGATCACACCCGCATCCATCAGCTGCTTGACAAACATGTCGCCGATGATGACGACGTCGTAATCCTCCGGGGATTCGATGATCTTGGTGACACGTTCGGCATTGCGGCCGGCATCCACCACCAGCTCACAGCCGGTCGCCTCCATGAACGGATCGTAGATGTTTTTCTGCAGCAGTTCCGCATTAAAGCTGAATGTGCTGATGGTCAGCGTCTGGCCGGCAAACGGCTTGTCCTCTGCCACGGCGCATGTCGCCAGGCTCGCCGCCGCGAGCAGGCCGATCATGCCAGAGATGAGCTTCTTCATGATCCTTTCCTCCCAAATCAGTCGATGAGTTTGATTTTATTCGCCATCAGGGAAAGCGTAACCGCCTCCCCAATGGGGAAAACCTGGTTTTGATCCGTGCTGACCACGAATTCACCGATGGCCGTCTGCACGTTGATCTGGTTGTGCCTGCCAAGGAATGTGCTGACCATGACCTTGCCCGGCAATGCGTTTTCCGCCTGCGCGCCGGCCGGAAGCACCCGCACATCCTCCGGGCGGATGCAGCCTTTGAGCCGGTCGCCCGCCCGGTCTGCCGCAACCGCCATGCGGGTGCCATCCTCCGCGGCAAACACGCCTGCGCCACTGCGCGTGAGCGCAAAGAAGTTTTCAAACCCTACAAACCGGGCGATAAACTCGGTATCCGGGTTGTTGTAGATGTTTCCGGGCGTGTCCATCTGCTCCACGGCGCCGGCATTCATGATCGCCACCTTGTCGCTGATGGCGAAGCACTCTTCCTGATCATGCGTCACATAGATGGCCGTGAACCCCAGCTCCTGCTGCAGGCGGCGGATTTCCACGCGCATCTTCACGCGAAGTTTGGCGTCGAGATTGGACAGCGGTTCGTCAAAGAGCAGCAGATCCGGCCGGATGACAAGCGCGCGCGCCAGGGCCACCCGCTGGCGCTGGCCGCCGCTCATCTCCCGCGGATAACGCGCCTCAAAGCCCTCCAGATCCACTAGGCGCAGCATCTGCTCCACGTCGCGGCGGATCGTTTCCTTATCCATCTTGCGCATCTTCAGGCCAAAGGCAACATTGTCAAACACCGTCATGTGCGGGAAGAGCGCATAGCTTTGAAACACAAAGCCGAAGTTGCGCTTGTGCAGCGGCACATGCGTATAATCCCTGCCGTCAAAGACAATCCGGCCGCTCATGGGCTCCGAAAAGCCCGCAATCAGCCGCAGCGTGGTTGTTTTTCCGCAGCCGGAGGAGCCAAGCAGGCTCACAAACTCCCCCTTCTCCACGCTGAAATCGAAGTCTTTGAGAATGATGTTCTTGTCGTAACCGGCGGTGATGTTTGAAAGTTCGAGAAGTGCCATGCCCGCTTCCTCCTTACGCCATGGGGTTGATTTTCCTGCTCAGCGCGTTGAACACACTTGAAACCAGCATCGTCACCACGATCATCACCACGGCGACAACGGAGGCCTGCACCCAGTCGCGCAGGCTCATGGCATACTGGTAAATCATCGTGGCCAGCACGCGTGTATCCGTTCCGCCCAGGAGCTGCGGTGTGGTATAGGCGGTCATGCAGCCTGTAAACACCAGCACGCTGCCCGTCACAAGGCCGGACACGCTCAACGGAAAAACCACGTGAAAGAACGAACCCAGCCGTGTCGCGCCCAAATTTCCGGCAGCCAGGCTCAGGTCATCCGGAATGCTGTCCATCACACCGATCAGCGAGAGGATCATCAGCGGAAGAAACAGCTGAACAAACCCCACCGTCATGGAAAACTCATTGTACAAAAGGCTCTGCGGCCTCTCAAACAGGCCGATCGCCACAAGCGCGCTGTTGACAATGCCGCGCTTCCCCAAGATGACCATCCAGCTGAAGGAGCGGATGACCGGGCTTGTAAACATCGGAAAGACGGCAAAGGCCATCATCATGCCCTTATGCCGTGAGTGTTTGGAGATATAATACGCCGTGGGAAAGCCCAGCAGCGCGCACACCACCGTGCTCAGCAGGCTCAGGCGAAGGCTCCGCATAAAAACCTGCTGAAAGTACGGATCCTGAAACAGGGCGATGTAGGAGGAAAAAGAAAAGCTCTGATCCGGA
>DVMG01000053.1 GCA_018715105.1 Candidatus Ventricola intestinavium | reverse complement strand
AACACCGTGCGAAACCTGTGTTATCCAGGCACGCCTATGGCTTTTGGGAGCGCGTGCGCCGCGCGCGTGCCCTGATGAACATGCCGCACATCCACGCCCTGTTTTCCGAGGTGCGGCTGTGCCGCTTCCCGCCGCGGCTGGCTGTGCGCCTGGGGCTGATGAAGCACCGGCAGGCGCTGCTCATGTGCTTTTTGTTCAGCTATGTGTTTGACAGGGTCTGACACGGATCCGGGAGAGACGAAAAGGACGCACGACAGGGGATGAAACAGGATGCAGCAGAAGAAGGACGCGCAGGCCATGGACATCGCGTCTGTGCTGGAGCGCCGCCGCGGAAGGCTGGCCGCTAAGCGCGCGATGGATATCGTGCTTTCTGCCGGGGCGCTGTGCGTGCTCTGGCCGGTGTTTTTGCTCCTTGCGGCGGCAATTGTGGCGGATGATCCCGGCCCGGTGTTTTACCGGCAGGTGCGCATCGGGAGGGGAGGAAAACCGTTCCGCATCTATAAATTCCGTTCCATGGTGGTGGACGCGGATAAAAAGGGGCTTCCCATCACCGTGGGAGGGGACAGCCGCATCACGCGCGTGGGCGCTTTCCTGCGCAGGACAAAGCTGGATGAGCTGGCGCAGATTCTCAATGTGCTGGCCGGGCAGATGAGCTTTGTCGGCCCCAGGCCGGAGGTGCCGCGCTATGTGGAGCGGTATACGCCTTATCAGCGCCAGGTGCTTCTGGTGCGGCCAGGCATTACGGACTATGCTTCCATTGCCTACCGCAGGGAGAATGACATGCTCGCCGGGGCGGCGGATCCGGAACGCATGTATGTGGAGGAGATCATGCCGGCCAAGATCGAGCTGAACATGAAATATATTCGGGAGATTTCGCCCGCGGCGGACATCCGCCTGATTTTCAGGACAATTGCCGCGGTGGCAAAGGATTAAGGCGAAGAATTCAGAAGGACGGACAAAACGAGGGTTTGAGAAGACCGACAAAGACCAGGAAGCAACAGCAGGGAGGAACGCTTATGCCGGATGCATACAGAATTTACCGGTATGATCACCTGGAATCCCCCGCCGTGACAGCGGGCAGCGCGGCGGTGCTCATCGGCGCGCAGAATGGGCTTTTCCCGGATATGGGATATGCTGTGCCGGGCGAGATGGGCGGCCTGTGGGCCGGAGAACAGAAGGTCTGCGATGGCTTTTTTCTGGCCATCGACGATGTGCCGCTTGTCAGCGCGGACGCCTGTGAAATCAGCCCCACAGCGACGGCCTTTCACTACCGCATGCAGCAGGAACAGCTGCACGTGGTGCGCCGCCAGTTTATCCCGGATGGGGTGAGCGGCTGCGTCATCGAGCTGACGCTTGAAAACCTCAAACAGACCCCGCGTATGGCCGAGGTCTCCTTTACCGTGCGAACAGACATCCTCACCGTCGCCGCCGCGCGCGGGGAAGACGGCCTGGAGCTGGGCCGGGACGTGGGAGAATACGATGAAAACACGCAGGCGTTTTATGCGCGCGACAGCCGAAATCCGTGGCATGCCGTGTGGGGCGCGGAAGATTCCTGCCGCGTTTTGCAGGCTGATCTGCCGCAGACGGTCTACGGCTTTGGCAACACGCAGGGCAAGGGCATCAACGGCAGGCTCTTTTACCGCCTGCGCATGGCGCCCGGGGGACAGGCCGTGATGCGCCTGTTTGTGGCCGGCGGCTTCCCCTCGCGTTCCAGGGCCGAGGAAGCGCTGGAGCGGCTGCGCCGGGATGCGCAGCAGATGGAGGCGTGCAAGCAGACGCGCATGGCCGCGCGGCTGGTGCTCAGCGAGGTTTCCCTGCCGGATGAAGGAATCATGCGGTGCTTTAACTGGGCGAAGGCCTATACGGACTGGCTTACGCGCGCGCTGCCGCGCGGCGGCATAGCGCTGTGCGCCGATCTGCCGGAGCATCCTGTCCTCTATGGGGACCGCTGGGCCCAGGCACTGGGCGCGCTGCTGCCGCAGGGCGGCGTGCCCCAGGTGATGGAAATGCTGCGCACCCTCGTGCGCGTGAGTGAGCAGGCGCAGCTTGCGCCCGGCCGGGTGGCGCGCGGCGTGTCGCTCGGCGGCCGGGTGACGCAGGCAGGCGGTGTAAAGGAAAGCGCGCAGTTTGTCGCGCTTGTGCACCAGACCCTGCTCTGGAGCGGCGATCGGGCCTTTGCGGCCGAGATGCTGCCCATGACCGGCCTGTGCATCCGTTACCTGCAGCGAAGCACGCACGGCTTTGAGGATGTTCGTGAAGAGATCCTGCCCGATGTGCGGCGTGCGGTCGAGGGGCAGGCCTATATTCTGCGCATGACGGGAGAAGATGCGGGGCCGATGCTGGATGTGCTGGCTGCTTTGCCGCCTTGGGAGGAGAAGCCCCTGGCGCCGGATGCAGCGCCCGGCGTGGCCGCCATGTGGCACGGGCGCCGCGGACATGTGGAACAGATGATCGGCTGCCTTTCGCAGATGGCGGCCAGGGAGTGCCCCGGCCTGCCCGGCTCCCTGCGCATGGAGGATGCGGCGCCCGGCGTGCTGCTGGAGGCCAGGGCGGCGGCGGGCTTTGTGTGGCCGCTGGTCCGCTGCCTGTTCGGCATCGCTCCGGACGCGGGAGCGCGGCTGATCACATGGACGCCCCATACCCCCATCGGCTGGGAAGGATGGGAGATCGAGCGCCTGCGCGTGGGCGAGGCATGCTTTGACGTGCGCAGCGAGCGCATCTCCCCCAGCCAGGCGCGCTACACCCTGCGCACGGATGCGGCGGGTTGGCAGGTGGCCGTCGTGATCGACGGGGAAGAAAAGCGCCTGCCCCTTGATCAAGAGCAGACCCTGGTGATGGGGGACTGATGCGTGCCCCCACCCAAACGGGAGAGGAGATCGGAATGAAAGGATTCACGGTGCGTGCGGCCGCGCTGGCGCTTGCCCTGATCGCCGCTGCTTCGGGAGCATGGGCGGACATTGCGCCTGTAAACATGGAAACCCCTCCGCCTGCCATCAAGACGCAGAGGGAGGGTGAGCTTGAGACCTATGATCTCACGTTTCCCGAGGAGATGCCGCTGCAGGCGCGCAACTTTGTGCTGACCGCGCGGGCAGAGCTGGAGGAAAACGGCTGGGAAAAACTGCCCAAGAATAATCAATATACCCATTGGTATTATCAGGATGAGCGGGAGATTGGCTGGTGTTCGGTCTTCCAGCTGTATTGCGCCTATCACAGCGGCATGCAGCTCATCCGCTATAGGCAGGAGACGGATGTCGCGCCGGGAGACTGCATCTCTGCCATGGAAGGGCGCGTGGGCAATGTGTATCTGGCCTTTGAGGAGCATGGCCGCTGGCTTGACGGCACGCAGGGGGCCGTGCCGCGCCCCGGATACCTGGTGATTTACGGGGTGCGCGGCTCTACGCCGTACACGCACATTGCCATTGTGGAAAGCGTGACGCCGGTGGGGGAGGACGTCTACGAGCTGACGACGATCGAGGGGAACCTCAATTCCAGCGTGCGGCGCCTTAACTATCGTTACGACGCATCGCCCAGGCAGATGTATCACAACATGTCCGTGGTGCCGCAGGAAGAGATAACGCGGGAAAACTGCCAGTATACGCTGCAGAAGGATACCTGGTATGTGACCGGGTTCTGCGCAACGTGGTAAAGCTGCGGGCCTTGAGATTTGGATCGGCCGGCATGGACGAACGAGAACAGGAACGAAGGACCGGAAAAGAGGGAAACATGGCGATGAGCCGGATTGCAGGCGCCGCCCGGCGTGTGGTCAACCGCGTGGTGAACCGGCCGTCAGCGGTGCAGAAGCGGTATTATTTGCAGCTGCGCGCACGGCTTGATCCGCTGCGCGCACCGGAGGCAGAGCGGATTGAGACGGACAGGCCCGTGCTCCTCATCTCCGGGATTACGATGCAGGGCACGGGGATATTCTGCGATATGCTGGCCTTCCTGCGCTGGGTGGATTTTGCTGACCGCATGGGCTATATTCCCGTGATTGACATGCAGAATGTCGAAAACCTCTATCTGGAGGACGAGTGGGTCGGCAAGGTCAATGCCTTTGAATACTTTTACCGCCAGCCGGCAGGCATGACGCTTGAGGAAGCCTATCGGGCACGGGAACTTTACATCGTCAACCGGCTGGACTGCCCGTATGACTTTACCCGCGCGCAGAAACGCTGCTACCGCGAGGTGACGGCGGTGAAGGACTGGGTGTATGGGGAGAATCGTGCCCGGCACTTTGAGCGGGTCAGGGCGCTGTATGAAAAATACTTCGTCCTGAGCGAGGAGGCGGATGCATTTATCAAGGAGCAGCACCGCAGCCTGTTCACGCCGGGGGAATGCACGCTGGGCCTGCTGTGCCGGGGAACGGATTATTTTTCAAAGCACCCGTATGGCCATCAGATTCAGCCGTCGGTTGAACAGATCGCCGGCAAAGTGGACGAGCTGCTGGCCACGTGCCGGATCGACCGCATCTTTGTGGCGACGGAGGATGAAAGCATCCTCGCCGCGCTGCGCGCGCGGTATGCGCAAAAAATCATCTGCATCGACTGCCCGCGCCTGACGACCGGGAAGGGGGAATCCGTGGCCGAGGCGTTTGGCAAAAAGCGGGTGGACAGGAAGATGAATGGGCTGTATTACTTCGCTTCCATCGCGCTGCTGGCGCAGTGCGATCACCTGATCGCGGGAAAAACCATGGCTACGCAGTTTATCAGCACCCTGCGCGGCAAACCGTTTGCAACGGAGTTTTACTGGGATTTGGGGCGATACGGCATCGATGAGAAAAGGTAGACGAAGACAGGCGGGAGAACGGGAAGCCGCCGGATGCCCGGTTTGACGTGAATTTAAGCCTCTTTACGCATTCTTTTCAAAGAGGGAAAGAAATGCGTATTTTTTTACCCGTTTTAAAGGCGGCGTTCCGCCTGTTTTTAACATCCGCCGGGTATACTCATGCACGTACCCAAGGAAAACAGGAAAAAGGGAGAGAAAAGATGATGAAGAAACTGCTCCTGCTTGCTCTGGCGCTCGTGATGGCGCTGAGCACCGTCGCCCTGGCGGAAGAGGCCGCCGTGCCGAAGTATGTGTTCATGTTTATTGGAGACGGCATGGGCAACCCGCAGGTGACGGCCACCCAGTATTACCTGGGCGCCACCAAGAACCCGGATTCGGCCATCCCGGTGCCGGAACAGCTGAGCTTTACCGAATTTGAAGCGCTGGGCCTTGTGACCACCTACGACGCTTCGTCCTTCTGCCCCGATTCTGCGTCCACCGCCACGAGCATGGCTTCCGGGCAGAAGACGCTCTCCGGCGTCATCAACTACGATATCGATCTGAAGAACAGCTTCAAGCTCGTCAGCGAATACGCCAAAGAAGCGGGCAAGAAGGTTGGCGTCATCACCAGTGTGTCGCTTGATCACGCGACTCCGGCGGCTTACTATGCCAAGGTGCCGTCCCGCAGCCAGTATTATGACATCGCTGTGCAGGGCCTGACCGGTGAAACGCTTGATTACCTGGCCGGAGGTTCCTTCCTGACGCCGAAGGGAAGCGATGGGGAGCAGGAGGATCTCTTTGAGATCGCCGAAGCCAACGGATGGACGCTGGCCAACACCAACGAGGAAATCCGCGCTCTCAACGCCGATTCCGGCCGCGTGCTGGCCATCGATCCCAACACTGCGGATTCCCAGTCCATTCACTACGAGATCGACCGCATTCGCCGGAATGAGGCGGGCGAGGACATCCTGGCGCTTGCCGATTATGTGCGGGCCGGCATCCAGGTGCTTGATAACGAAAACGGCTTCTTCATGATGTGCGAGGGCGGCAAGATCGACTGGTCCGGCCATGCCAACGACGCGGCAACCTCCATCCACGAGACCATCGCCTTCAGCGACGCGGTGCAGGTGGCGGTCGACTTCGCCCAGGAGCATCCGCAGGAGACCCTGATCATTGTCACCGCGGATCATGAGACCGGCGGCATGACCATTGGCTTTGCCACCACGGCTTATGACACGCACTTTGGCTACCTGACCAACCAGACGATCTCCTTCACCGAGTTTGACAGCGTGATTGCCCAGATGCGCGAGGACAAGGCGACGTTTGAAGACGCGCTGGCTGAGATTGAGGCCTATTACGGCCTGACCACCACGCCGGATCAGGATCTGACCCTCACCGAGGCGGATCTGGATGCCCTCAAGTCCGCCTATGAGCTGAGCATGCTGGAAGAAGAGGAGCGTGTCATCGGGGAAGAGGAAGCGTTCCTCTACGGCGGATATGAGCCGCTTTCCATGGCGGTCAGCCACATCATCAACAACAAGGCCGGCCTGTCCTACACCTCCTATGCACACACCGGGCTGCAGATTCCGGTCTATGCACAGGGCGTGGGCGCGGAGAACTTCTCCGGCCTGTATGACAACACCGACATCTTTACCAAGACGATGGATGCCATGGGCCTGAGCCTGTAAGAAGAGGCCCTTGTCAGGCCCGCCCGTCGGATGACGGACGGGCCGCTTTTTACGCGAAGGGAAGGGGATCCCCCATTGATGATGAAAAAAAGACAGGGTATGAGGAGCAGCGCCATCCTGTGCGTGGTGATGCTCGCCGTCTGCGCGCTTCTTTGCATGCTGCCGGACCGCTATCAGAATGAGTCTTCACGAATTCCGCGTGAACGCGTGCGGGTTGAAGAGGTGAAAAACGACGCGCTGTTTCCCCTGGGCATCGTGTATTCCGGCGTGCAGAGCTGCCGGGTGACGGTGCTTTCCGGCGAGCATGAGGGGGAGAGCGTGTGGGCCAGCAATTATCTCAACTCCGCGCTTGACAAGGATAAGCTCTTTGCGCCCGGCGATGTGGCGCACGCCATGGTGCAGGACGGAGAGCAGGGCATCGCCGTCACGTTGATTGATCATGACCGGACGGGGGCGGAGGCCGCCATCATGCTGGCGCTGAGCGCGCTGCTGCTCCTTTACGGCGGCATCATCGGATTCGGCGCCCTGGTGTCGCTGGTGGCGAGCGTCATCATCGTGTGGAAATTGCTGATTCCGCTGCTGATTGAGGGGATCAACCCGATCGGCGCGGCGTTTATCACGGTGATTGTGCTGACGGTCATCATTGACATGCTGGTCAGCGGCCTATCCAGAAAGACGCTGGTGGCGGTTCTCGGTTCCCTGCTGGGCACGCTGGTGACATGCGTGCTGGCCGTCACGCTGACGGATCTGCTCAAACTCGATGGGGGCGACGTGCCCTACCTGGTGCCGCTGATTTCCCAGGCCCACATGGATATCGACGCGCGGTCGCTGTTCTGCGGCATGATGTTCATCGCCAATTCGGGCGCGCTGATGGATCTGGCCATGGATATCGCTGCGAGCAGCGAGGAAATATGCCGCCATAAGACGGACATCTCCTTCCGTGAGCTGCTTCGTAGCGGTGTGAACATCGGCCGCTATACATTGGGCACGATGACCACAACACTGATGCTCGCCTATTCGGGCAATTACCTGTCCATGCTCATGTATTTCATGGGGCAGGGTACGCCGGTCATTGACATCATCAACCTCAAGTATGTGGCCAGCCAGCTGCTCAACACGCTGGTGGGAAGCTTTGGCCTGGTGGCCGCTGCGCCGCTCTCTGCGCTGACAGCCGCATGGTTTTACACAAGGCCCAGCGCGCGCAGAGAGAGGGAAGCCCAGGGAATAGGAAGCGAACATTCCGGGGAAGGGAAAGAACCGGCTCTCCGGGAAATCAGCGCCTGAGAGAACGGAAACGGCTCCAAAGAACGGCAGAAAAGAGAAGCAGGGATGCGTCCGCGCCGGACGCATCCCTTTTACGCGCCGCCCGGACGGATGGCCTGGGAATCGGGCGCCGTAGCCCCGTCGACAATGCGGTGCAGAATCTCCAGATAGCGCTCTCCCAGAGGGGTGGGGCGGGAATCCCGGTGGGTGATCACGCCGATGCGGATCACCTCCTCGACTTCAAGGGGAATGGAGATGATGTCGTCGCCCCGCAGAAAAGCCGGGCAGATGCCGGAGGAGATGGTGTAGCCGTCTGTGCCGGTCATCAGGTCGATGATGGCGCCCTTGTCCGTGACCTTGATGCTCTTTCTGTGATTGAGCGTGGGCAGAATTTCCTCGGAAAAATACAGGGCATTCTGGTCGCCCTGCTCGTAGGTGATGCAGGGAAGGGGCTCCAGATCATGCAGGGTGACGCTGTCCCTGCCGGCAAGCGGATTGTTCCGGCCGATAAAGATATGCGGATTGGCGGAAAACAGCTCGGAAAAGAGGAGGTTTGACTCACGCAGCAGCTTGCTGATGACGGACTCGTTGAAATGGCACAGATAAAGGACGCCCATTTCGCTGCGCAGCGTGCGGACATCCTGAATGATGTCGTGCGTTTTCCCTTCACGCAGGGTGAATTCGTAGTCATCGCCGCCATAGGCGCGCACCAACTCCACAAAGGCGCTGGATGTAAAGGAGTAATGCTGGGTGGAGACGGAAAAGCGCTGCTTGACCGCCGCGTGGGTGATGTATTTTTCCTCGATCAGCGCGGCCTGCTGCACCACCTGCCGGGCGTGGCCGAGAAACTCGGCGCCTTCCGGCGTAAGGAGGATGCCGCGGCTGTTGCGCATGAAGAGGGTAGTGCCTGTCTCCTCTTCCAGATCCCGGATGGAAGCGGAGAGGCTTGGCTGGGAAAGAAACAGGGATTTGGCTGCCTCGGTGATAGAGCCTTTATCGGCCACCTCGACGACATATTTGAGCTGCTGGAGGGTCATATTCCGATCCTTTCATCCGGCGCTGCGCCGGCGTTGTTTTCGTAGGCTGGCCTGCATTATAACACAGTCCGCGCCCATCGGCAAGCAGATTCATAGTTTTTGCCTATGGTACGCCATATTTTATCCGTCCTTGCCTATGAACGCCTTGTGGAGTATAATGGGCCATGTCACCGAGAGGGACACATCAACAAGAGAAAGCACCGCATGAGAGGGAAAGGAGTGCTCGTCTTGGCGCTCATCGAACTGAAACACCTGACCAAGACATTCAGGGGAAAGACGCAGACGGTGGAGGCGTTGCGCGACATCAACCTGGCCATCAATCAGGGGGAGATCTACGGGATTATCGGCATGTCCGGCGCGGGCAAATCCACGCTGGTGCGCTGCATCAACTTCCTTGAAAGGCCGACCGAGGGCCACGTCGTGATCGACGGGAAGGATCTTTCTGCGCTGTCCCCCAAGGAGCTCAGGCAGCTCAGGCAGCAGGTCTCCATGATCTTCCAGCACTTTAACCTGCTGGCGCAGCGGGATGTGCGCGGCAACATTGCCTTCGCCATGGAGATTGCGGGAATGAAACGGGCGCAGATCGACAGGCGCATCGACGAATTGCTGGATATCGTGGGCCTGAAAGAGCGTCAGCACAATTATCCCAGCCAGCTTTCCGGCGGGCAGAAACAGCGCGTGGCCATTGCCAGAGCGCTGGCCACCAACCCCAAGATCATCCTCTGCGACGAGGCGACGAGCGCGCTGGATCCGCAGACAACCGCCTCCATTCTGAATCTGCTGCGGGAAATCAACCGGAAGATGGGCATCACCATCGTCATCATCACGCATGAGATGAGCGTGGTGGAGAGCATCTGCACCCATGTGGCGATCATCGACGAGGGCACGCTTGCCGAGTGCGGCACGGTGGAGGCTGTGTTCAGCCAGCCCCGGACGGAGGCGGCCAAGAAGCTGATTTTCCGCGGCGCCGGCGCGGGCAGCGTGCTGATGGGCCGGCGGATGGTGCGCATCGTGTTTGACGGAGAGACATTCAACGAGCCGATCATTGCCGAGCTGGTGATGCAGTGCCATGTGCCGGTCAACATCTTCTATGCCGACACGCGGGATGTGGGCGGCAAGGTCTTCGGCCAGATGATCCTTCAGCTGCCTGAAGACCGGCTCCAGCAGGAGAAGGTGCTCTATTATCTGCAAAACCGGAATCTGCATTTGGAGGAGGTGGATGCAAATGCCCATTGAGAAGCTGATCCCCTTGCTTGCAGAAGGGGTGCGCGATACGCTGTATATGACCACGGTTTCCACCCTTTTTGCCTATCTGCTGGGATTGCCGCTGGCCATTGTGCTTGTCCTGACCGCGCCGGGGGGCCTTCGGCCCATGGTCATGCTCTACCGTGCGCTGGACGCGGTGGTCAACGTGCTGCGCTCGATTCCCTTTCTGATTCTGATGATCCTGGTCATCCCGCTCACACGTCTGATTGCGGGCCGGGCATACGGCTCCACGGCCACCATCGTGCCCCTTGTGATCGCCGCCGCGCCCTATGTGGCCCGGATGATCGAGAGCTCGCTGCTGGAGGTGGATCCCGGCGTCATTGAGGCGGCGCAGTCGATGGGGGCGAGCATTCCAACCCTCATTTTCAAAGTGCTCATCCCGGAGGCGAAGACATCGCTGATCGTCGGCGCCACCATCTCCACCGGAACCATCCTTGGATACAGCGCCATGTCCGGCGCCATCGGCGGCGGCGGACTGGGGCAGATTGCCATCAGCTATGGCTACAACCGGTATCAGACGGATGTCCTGCTTGTGACGGTCGTGCTGCTGATCATACTCATGCAGGTGATTCAGGTTCTGGGCATGTATATTTCCCGCAAAACGGACAAACGAATCCGCGAATGACGGGAAACGCCCCTGCTTCCCGGGATCATGCGCCCCGCGCTTATCCATAAATCCCGACCATCCAATTCATGTTTGAAGGAGTGTATGTTCATGAAAAAGCTTGTCACGATCGTCCTTGCCCTGGCGCTTGCCGCCGCTGTCGCCGTTGCGAGCGCCAACACCACGCTGGTGGTCGGCGCCTCTTCCACGCCCCATGCTGAAATCCTTGAAAAGGCCCAGGAGTATCTCACCGAGAAGGGCATCGACCTGGAAATTGTCATCTTTGATGACTATGTGCAGCCGAACCTCCAGCTGGATGCCGGCGATCTGGATGCCAACTATTTCCAGCATCTCCCGTATCTGGAGAATTTCAACGAGGAAAACGGCACCAAGCTGATAAGCGCGGGCGCTGTGCACTATGAGCCGATGGGCATCTATGCCGGCAAATCCTCTGACCTGGAGAATATGCCGGACGGCGCTGCCATTGCCGTGCCGAATGACACCACCAACGAGGCCCGCGCGCTGGCCCTGCTCGAGTATTTGGGCATCATCACGCTGGCTGAGGGCTCCGGTGAAACCGCGACCGCGCTGGACATTGAGGAAAACCCGCATCAGGTCGAGATCGTTGAGGTGGAGGCGGCCCAGATTCCGCGCCAGCTGGCGGATGTGGACTTTGGCGTCATCAACTCCAACTATGCGCTGCAGGCGGGCGTGGAAGTGACCGGCACGGCGCTGGCGACCGAGTCTCCGGAGGTGGCCTATCCCAACGTCATCGCGATTCGTGAGGGAGACGACCGCGAGGAGCTCAAGACGCTGGTGGAGGTGCTCCAGAGCGACGAGATGGTCGAATGGATCAACGAAACCTATCAGGGCGCGGTGGTCCCGACCAAATAAAAGGCAGACAGACCGAACGCAAAAACACATATCCTGCGCCGCGATTCTCCGTTTCCACGGGGGTCGCGGCGTTTTGCATGCAGGGCGAGAAAGCGGCCCGGGGAGGAAGGGCCGCTGCGGGGAGGAGGGCGTGTTTTTCAACGCTGCCCGCCGGGAAAAGGGGAATTTTTGAAAAGATGTAAAATTAGCTTGACATGGATTCGAAATGGTGTTATCCTGTAAAAGTAAAGGACACTTGACTTTTCGGAGAGGGGGAAGAGAGGCTGAAAAACGAGTTGGAAAGGCTGCGCCGCGAGCGCGGGATCCGGCAGGAAGATCTGGCGCAGGCGGTGGGAGTTTCGCGCCAAACGGTGATTTCTCTGGAAAAAGGGAAATACAATCCCTCTTTATCCCTGGCATTCCGCCTGGCCAGATATTTCGGCCTGCCTATCGAGCAGATCTTTGATGATTCGGAGGAGAGAATCCCCTGATCATCGATTCCACAGACAGAGGGGCGGGCGGATGAGGGCGCGCCGGATGGGTGCATGCGGGGGAAATGCAGGAAGAAGAAGGACGGGAAGAGGGAGCGCGTGCAGGATGGAAACAATCCATGGAAGGAGCGGAATACGATGAAATGCAATCTGAGTTCAAAGCGGATCCTGGGAGGAATGCTGGTTGTCGGCGCCATTTTGGCTGTATGCGGTGCCGCGGCAGGCATGTTGTTTGACGAGGCTCAGCACATGCAGGCGCGTGCTGCGGGCATGGTCTGCGGCATGGGCACGGCGCTTGCCCTGATGGGCGGCGGTGTGCTGGTGTGGCAGAGGATCGTGGGCACGCGCCGTGCCGCGGAATGTGCCCTGGAAGCGAACGATGAGCGCGGGCAGCTGATTGCCTTCAGAGCGCAGAATGTGCTCGCCCTGGCCATGGTGGCGACCGTTCTTGTGCTCGTGGTGGTGGCGACGGTGCGCGGCGATTGGGTGTATGCCCGCCTGGGGGCGCTGGGATGCATGCTGGGCGCGGTTTCGAAGGGAATCGCACTGCGCCTTTATGGCAGGCGGATGTAAGGAACCTTCGCAGGTCTCATCCGACTCAGGGGCACGTGGAAACGCAAGCCGCCGCAGCGGACCGGGGCCTTTTCCCAGGCGGCAAAAAGAGCCATTCCGGGCCGTTGCGGCGGAATGGCTCTTTGAGTCACAGGTCCTTTTGAAGGGTGATCGCCCGCCCGCAGCAGGCGCTCTTTACAAAGCCCAGGCCGAGATGAAGGGCCAGGGATGCGGCATTCTCCGGAGCAACCTGCACAACGGCATGGGTGAAGCCGCGCGCATGCATCTGCACGAAGAGCAGGCCGAGGGCCGCGTGGGCCACACCCTGCCTTCGCATGTCGGGCGCAATCGCCAGGCCGTAGGAAAAGGAGCGGCCCTGTACGCTGTGCACGGTAATGCCGCCTGCATGCCGCCCGCCGGCACGGATCAGGAAACGCATGTCGCGTTCGTCCCGGCCGATGGGCACAAGCGCCACATTCATCGGGGAAGAGCCGCCTGGGGGGCAAAGCCGCTTGTTATGCACAGCTCGGCACGCTGAGCGTTTTTGCCTCCTTTTGCGATTTCCCGGGAGAGGAAATCCGGATGCGTGAGAAGGAAATCCTGCATGAACTGATCCGGGTCGGCGATGAAGGCGAGCACCAGATCCAGCTGTTTTTGGGTGATGCGCCCCATACGGTGCGCGGTTTCAAACAGATCGGGCGTGACCGTGACCAGCGTGGTCAGCGGGCAGCCGGCATCTGCCAGGATTTGGCCGCCTCCCTGATTGCGGTCGACCACGGCAAGGGAATAGGCGATGTCGGCGCCCAGCGCGCGCACGGCGGGGATCCAGGCGCGCACATAGGAGGAGGCCACGGTGATCAGATCGGCGATATGCACGCTGCGCTTGCCGGCAAGGCCTGCCGACGCGCTGTCCATGCTGACGCCTTGGGCGTCCGTATAAACCGTGGACAGATCCTTGAAAATGGATAAATGCCCCAGCCCCAGCCGGCGCGCCACCGGCATGGAGAAGAAGAAATCCCGCCGCTCTCCGCCGGAGACAAAATCAGCATGAAACCCGCGGGCGGCTTCGGTCATCAGGTCGATCAGCCGGGCATAGATCGGGCAGGAGGAAAGCTGGGCTTCGATCTGGCTGTAGACCTGGTCATAAAAAGCGAGACGGTCGCCCGCGCAGGCTTTTTCAATGATGGCAAGCAGCGAATTGGCCGCAGCCTCGCTGCCATAGAGGAATTGCGTGTTGATGTAAAACGGGCCAAGCTTGCCGGACGTATACCAGAATGGCTGCCCCTCCGGGCAGACGCGCACGGCATCGGTTTCAAACAGCCAGGAGATGATCGGGTTTTCCATCGGGAGGACCTCCTTGTATTCATATGCAGGGGATGACGGCCCCAAAGGAGCCGGCTGTTTACTGGATTTCCGCACTCTCTTCGCTGTAATCGGCCAGGCTCTTGGCATACTTGGCGGAGAGCATCTTGGAGGAATACAGATAGCGCACGCCGTTGTAGCTGAGCGTTTCCTGAATATCCGCATATTCCTCGCGGTGCTTCATGATCATCAGGGCGCGGTCGATCTGCGGGAGTGTGCAGTTATACGGGTGCGCTTTAAAATAGGAAACCGGCGTGACGGCAGGGCCGATCTTGCAGTGGTGGCGCACGATGTCCGCGATGGTGCGTGGAAGGTCCTTTTCCTCGGCCAGCATGGCAAGGTGCGCATAATTGACCGCCATGATGGGGGTGGCGTAATAATACAAATCCCGGTTGCCCTGTTCGGTGCGGATGTCCGAAAAGGCTTCATCCTCTGCGAGCTGGGCGAGCACCGGTTCAAGCTCCGGACTTTCCTCAAGCAGGGCTTTCCTTGCCGTGAGCAGGCCCTGTGCGGAGCGTGTGCGGATAAAACCGGCCAGAAGCTCCGCATCCGATTGAGGTTCCGGCTCCGGATCCGGCTCGGAAGGGGGGAAGGGATCCTCCACATCCGGCTGGCTTTCCAGATAATCGAAGAGATCCGGCTTGGCGACCGGCTCTTCGGCAGGCCGGGATTCTGGCTCGCGGGCGGAGGAAGGATCCGAGGGATGATCAGGGTGATTCATGATATTCCTTCTTTCTGTCAACAGGCATGCGGAGGGACGAGGCGCGGCTCAGTCCACAGGGCCGCGATCCATATCCACGG
>DVMG01000052.1 GCA_018715105.1 Candidatus Ventricola intestinavium | reverse complement strand
AAACGGTCTCCGCATCCTTTGCGGATGCGGGATCAGATCGTTGACAAAACGCTTTTCTCTCCCCGAAGGGGAGAAAAGATTCCCCATCGCAGAGAAAGCCGAGCCTGCCGTGAATGAAAGCGATGCTTGTGTCAACAAACGGTCTCCGCATCCTTTGCGGATGCGGGATCAGATCGTTGACAAAACGCTTTTCTCCCATCGCAGGGAAAGCCGAGCCTGGCGTAAATGAAAGCGATGCTTATGTCAACAAACGAACTCCGCACCCTTTCCGGATGCGGAGTTCGTTTATGCCGCTTCTTTTTGCGGCATGCCGGAACCCGCAGCGGCATACGGTGAGGTGGACAGCCCTCCGACATGGATGGCGAATTGTGACGTTTTTTCATATTGTTCCCCTGTGGTTGAACTCACGGCGCGTTTTTGCTATAATCAATCCGAACTCGACAAAAAAGGAGGCCGCATATGCGAAAACGATCGGTTTGCGCGATCCTGCTCGTTACAGCCCTGCTTTTGCTTACCGGCATGGCCTTTGCGCCATGGGCCGGCGCGCAGATTCAGCCCATCCTCCGCGTCTATCTCAGGCGCCTTCAGGTGGAAGATTCGCTGCGCATTGATGTGCAGGGGGATTACATCCTTGAAGATGGATCCATGGCCTTTTCCGATGGTGCGGAACTGACCGTTGTGCTGCGCGAAAACCAGCTTGTGCTTCACACGGGAAATGCGGCCATTGTGATGGGGCCGTCCATGAAGCTCGTGCGCGCGCAGGGAGAAAAGCAAAGCGCGCTGCTGCTTGGCGGGGAAAGCGGGCTTTACGAAGGCGACCTGCTGCTGACCATTGAGTCCGGCGTGATCAAGCCGGTGCTCTATATCCATATTGAGGATTACCTGCTGGGGGTCGTCCCCTTTGAAATGGGGGATTCTTTCCCGCTGGAGGCGCTTAAGGCGCAGGCCATTGCCGCGCGAACCTATGCCCTGAGAAAAAGCGGATCTTCCGGGGATTACGACGTCGAAGACACAACAAACGATCAGGCTTACCGCGGCCGCACGACATACAGCCCCCTTTCCGAGCAGGCCGTCAGGGAAACGGAGGGAATCTGCGGGGTGTTCAACGGCGCGCTGGCTCAGTGTTACTATTCCGCCAGCAACGGCGGGCAAACGGAACTGGGGCAGCATGTATGGCCCACGTCGGATCCGGATGCCTATGCCTATATGGACATGCGGGATGACCCCTATGATCTGGAGAACCCGGACAGTGTGGTCAAGCGCTTTACGCTTCGCAAGACGCCGGGAGAAGAGGGGATTGCGCCTGCGCTGCACAATGCGCTTGTCACGGCCATGAGCGAACAGCTGGAGGCCATGGGAATAGAAGCGGCGGATGAGCTCATCCGCTTTGATGAATTCACGAATGTGGAGGCGATCACGCCGAAATTTGAGGGGGATTCCCGCCTGATGACGGAACTTCGCTTTACGGTGAAGATCTCCGTTCGGGAATATACATACCGGGATTCCTCTACGCCCGTGCCGGCCCCGCAGCAGACGCCGTCTGCCTCCGCACAGAGCGCCGAGCCTTCCCCTTCGCCCAGCCCGACGCCCCGCCCGACGGCAACACCGGCGTTTTCTCCTTATACCGCGGTCGATACCCCCTTCACCGTCGTCCTGCCCATTTTCACCGCCGCGGAACAGGCGATGGGGCTGAGCATCAATATTTCTCAAAACGAGCTGATCACTGTCTCGGACATCGGCTCCGCATTCATGATTGAATCCCGGCGCTATGGGCACGGCGTGGGCATGAGCCAGCGCGGAGCGCAGCAGATGGCGGCGCAATACGGCATGACGTATGAAGAAATCCTGGGCTTCTATTATCCGGGAATGGGCCTGCTCCAATACGATCTGCCGCGCAGCGAACTGCCGGCGGTCAATCTGGGCCTGATGGCCACGCCGGAGCCGACCCCCAGCCCGACTCCGCGGCCCACGCTCATGCCTGTGACCGCGGAAAACCTGCCGGAGGGCGCGTACGTCGCCGTCGTGGCGAACATTGATGAGGATTCCTCCCTTAACCTGCGCGAAGCGCCCAGCATGTCTGCCGACGTCATCCGCAGGCTGTATAAGGATCAGAGATTGATTGTCGTTTCCGTCAGCGCCGATGGGTGGGCTTATGTCCGCACGGACGTGATGGAAGGATATGTGCGAAGCGAATATCTGCAGACAGCGGAGGAAGGATCGCCGCAATGAGGCGCTTTCACTGCCGGCAAAGGGGCTCGCTTCCCCTCGCAGGGGAGGGCAAAGCCCTGATCTGCGGGGAAATGCCTGGGAGAAAAGGGCTTCATGCCGGCAAACAAACTCACCGGAAGGAGGCGCTTTTTGGAAGCATTTTGAAGCGCTCCAGGCAAAGATTTAACGAAAACACCGCATTTCTTTTCAAAAACAGAGGGGAAAGGCTTGAAAAAAAAGGCTGATTTGGGTACAATAGAAGAGGGTCAACCCTATCAACAAACCATGGACAAATGGATTTAGGAGGAGATTTCCAATGGTTCGAGTTGCGATTAACGGTTTTGGCCGCATCGGCCGCCTGGCCTTCCGCCAGATGTTTGACGCGGAGGGGTATCAGGTTGTCGCGATCAACGACCTGACCAGCCCGAAGATGCTGGCTCACCTGCTTAAGTATGACACCGCTCAGGGCTCCTACAAATATAAGGACACCGTGAGCTCCAAGGAGCCTGTGTTTGAAGAGGACGGCAAGACGGTGAAGGTCCCGGGTTCCATTACCGTCAACGGCAAGGAGATCACCATCTATGCCAAGCCCAAGGCCAACGAGCTGCCGTGGGGCGAGCTGGATGTGGACGTCGTGCTGGAGTGCACCGGCTTTTACACCAGCAAGGCCAAGGCGATGGCTCACATTGAGGCGGGTGCCAAGAAGGTTGTCATCTCTGCGCCGGCCGGCAATGACCTGCCCACCGTGGTCTACTCCGTCAATGAGAATGTGCTGACCCCGGAAGACAAGATTATCTCCGCGGCCTCCTGCACCACCAACTGCCTGGCGCCGATGGCCAAGGCCCTGAACGACGCGTATCCGATCGTTTCTGGCATTATGACCACGGTGCATGCGTACACCGGCGATCAGATGATCCTGGATGGCCCGCAGCGCAAGGGGGATCTGCGCCGCGCCCGCGCCGGTGCGCAGAACATCGTGCCCAACAGCACTGGCGCCGCCAAGGCGATTGGCCTGGTGATTCCGGAGCTCAACGGCAAGCTCATTGGCTCTGCCCAGCGTGTCCCGGTTCCGACTGGCTCTACCACGATTCTGGTGGCCGTCGTCAAGGGCAAGGATGTGACGAAGGATTCCATCAATGCCGCGATGAAGGCCAAGGCCTCCGAGTCCTTTGGCTATAACACGGACGAGATCGTTTCCTCTGACGTCATCGGCATGACCTATGGCTCCCTGTTTGATGCCACGCAGACGATGGTTACCAAGATCGACGAGGATACCTATCAGGTTCAGGTCGTCTCCTGGTACGACAATGAGAACAGCTACACCAGCCAGATGGTGCGCACCATCAAGTACTTCGCTGAGCTGGGCTGATTTTTCCGCTTCATGAAAATCAAGAGGGCTTTCGCGGTGCGGAGGCCCTTTTTTTCTATGGAGACGCGCTGTGGGAAGCTGCGCCCGGCCGGCTGCCCGGGCCGAGGCGCTCCTGGCAGGCGGGGAATGGAAAAACTCCTTGCTCCCTGTGCGCGAAGATGATATAATAGGGAAAACGCACGATGCGGCGGCTTTGAGCGGCCGCGAAGGAGGATACGCATGTCACAGGTTCATGTCATGGATCATCCCCTGATCCAGCACAAGGTTTCGCTGATGAGGGACAGGGAGACCGGCCCCAAGGAATTTCGCGAGCTGCTCAATGAAATATCCATGCTGATGGCCTATGAGGTCACACGCGATCTGCCGCTGAAGACGGTGGAGATTGAAACGCCGATCTGCCGTGCGCAGACACAGGTCATTGCGGGCAAAAAGCTGGCGATTGTTCCCATTCTGCGTGCGGGCCTGGGCATGGTGGATGGCATTACGAGCCTGGTTCCAGCGGCTAAGATTGGCCATATCGGCCTGTATCGCGATCCCAACACGCTTGAACCGGTGGAATATTACTGCAAGCTGCCTGCCGATGCGCAGGAGCGTGAAATCCTGCTTGTGGATCCGATGCTTGCTACCGGAGGATCCGCGTCCGCGGCCATTGGGTTCCTTAAAAAACGTGGATGCCGGAATATCAAGCTGGTGAACCTGATTGCCGCCCCGGAGGGGGTCGCGCGTGTGCAGGAGGATCATCCGGACGTGGACATCTATGTCGCTGCGATGGATGAAAAGCTGAACGATCACGGCTATATTGTTCCCGGGCTGGGGGATGCGGGGGACCGCCTTTTTGGCACCAAGTAAGCGGAAAACGGCGCTTCCTGCTTTCATGCCGGGCGCGGGGAACATCCGGGGAGAACGGGTCGCTTTCTTTCAGAGGGAAGGGAAAGCGGCCTTTTTTTATTGGACAAAAGGAAAAATATACAGGATAAAACGACAAATATAGTTGACAAATTGGCGGTTTAAACGTATAATGAGCACAGAAAGAGGCATGAAATGCCTCATGCACGGCCCGGGCAGGAAGGAGGCGTCCGCCATGAAAAACCTGAGGATGAAGGCGGCCCGTGTAGGGTGCGATCTGTCTCAGGAGGAGCTGGCTGCGCGCGTGGGCGTTACCCGGCAGACCATCGGCATGATCGAGGCCGGGCGGTTTAATCCCTCCCTGGCCCTGTGCGTGGCAATCTGCCGGGCGCTTGGCAAGACGCTCAACGACCTGTTCTGGGATGAGGAGGGGGAGGCATGAAGCTCTACCTGAAGCAGAAAACGGTGCTTGATGAGCGGGAGATGCAGGAGATGTACCGCATTGAGCACCGCGGGCTGTGGGCCATGTATACGCTCCTGTGCGCGGCGGTGGTGGTGCAGCTGTTCTTTGGCGCAGGGGTTGCCCAGATTGCGGGAGAGGCGTGCGTCATTGCTCTGATCAGCGTGGCGATGATCATCGCCTATGCCCGCAGGGGAATCTGGGATGCGCACGCCAGGCCAAGCGCCCGGGGCAACGCGGCCTATGCCGCGCTGTGCGCGCTGGGCGTGACGGTTGTGTCCCTTGGCATGCACAGGGGAGCCATGCGGGCCCTGGTGCTGGGGGCGGGCACGTTTGCTTTATGCTTTTTGCTGCTCTGCGTGCTGATGGCTTATGTCAAGCGGAGGCAGAAGCAGCAGGGCGATGCGCTTGAGGAAAGCGAAGACTGACGATGCCTGCCGGAAACGGCGCCATGGCGCTCGGGCAATTCGGCTTTTGCAAGCTCTTCCCGGAAGCTGTGCGGGTCCGTTTAAACCGTTCAAACGGAGAAAGGATAAAAGAACTTATGAGCAATCAAAAA
>DVMG01000051.1 GCA_018715105.1 Candidatus Ventricola intestinavium | reverse complement strand
CATTCCCTGCTTTTCCTGCAAATTATTGGGAAATAATGTTGGTGAACAGCTTGACGCCGCCCGGCACCAGATTGGGAACCTGCCGGAAGAACGCAAGCGCCGTGTACGTAAAGCGGCCTTCACCGTAAGGCGCCGTCAAAATCTGACCGTCATACTCACGATTTTCCTGCTCCACCGTGCCGCTGCGGATGGGCGCCTCATACGCTTCGTCCCATTCCATCGGCACATAGATGGACCGCTCTTGCACCCATCCATCCCAGGCCGTTTCATCCAGCTTGTTGGGCGTATTCAGGAAAGGATGATCTTCGATCAGCACGGTAACAGGAGAACCCTCGTATGTAACACGCCATTCAAGGGAGGGGCTGCCCACCGTCAGCGGATATGCGGCGTATTCAGGCTTGTAGCCGTCGCCGGAGGTGTGATATTGAACCACCAGGTGGCCGCCATTCTTGGCATAATCGAGCAGACGGTCATTGCACTCAATGAGGGCCGCGCGGTTTCTGTACGCGCGAATGCCCACCACGATGGTGTCATAAACGCTCAGGTCGCCCAGCCGCAGTTCCTCGTCTTCGATGAATGTGACATCCATCCCCAAGGTCTGAAGGGTTTCCCCCACCGTATCCAGGCCGGCAGAAAGATAACCGATCTTCCGGTTTTCATCAAAGAGGAGCGGGAAGACTTCAACCGTGCCTTCAGCCTGATAGAGGTAATATGTCTTATCGATATGCTGATAATCAATCGCCTGAACGGTCTGGTCATCCTCTCCCAGGGCGGCAGTGAGCTTATAGGTGCCTTCCTTCACATCTGCAGGCGCGCTGACCTTGAAGGTTGCCGAGCAGGTTTCACCGCTCTTGGCAAAAGCGATTTCCTGCGAGGCCGGTTCCACCGTCCATCCTTCGGGGACGCTGAGCGTCACCGTCTCCGTCGCGGCATCCGGGGCATTATTGACCATCTCCACCGTATACTCCAGCGGTTCAATGGCTCTGGCATTGTTGATAACAATCTTTTCCGGCGCAATCTTCACCGCAAACTTGGGAAGCAGTGCAAACGTCTCTTCCATCTCCCCCGTCATAGCGAAGGTATGTTCGCCCTCAAAGGTCACCTGAGCCCGAACATGGTCGCCATGGAACGCATTATAATACCCTGCATCTTCCGTTGCCGTCAATGTGAAGTGCTGAATCAGCGTCTTGTTGTAGCCCAATTCGCCTTCTGTTTCGCCCTTTTCAACCGTCCATCCCGGCATGGTTTCAAGGCTCACGTCCGCAACATCCAACGCAAAGTCCGATCCCTGATAGATGCGAACCGCCACGTCCACCGGCTGTCCGGGGATCACTTCGTAATCGTCTGCAACGGCCAGCACCTGCAGGCAGGCCGCTTCCGCCATCGCGCGATCCAGCTGCTTTTGCTTTTTCTTGAGGTGGAAGCTCAGATCGTATTGGGTATCCGCATCCATTTGAGAGGCTTCCACTGCGGAAAGAGCATCGTCCACATCCGTGCGCATAACGTTCAGGCCTTCCATGACCTCAGCATTCATGGGGAAAGCCGCCTCGATATCCCGATAATCCTGCTGGATCTTCTTCAGTTTTGCAGCGATCTCCTCATCCTCCACCAGCTCCGCATAATCATCAAAATCATAGGGAAGACCGTCGAAGAAGGAGGTTTCCTGCTGGGCGTCGGTGATCCTGGCCGCGGCATCCGTAGTCATTTTGAAATATCGGGTGGCTGGCTGCGGATACAGCGTTTGGCCCATTCCCTGGCAAGCGTGAAAACTGCGGGAGTACTCGCTGATCCTCTGATAGGTGTCGCCATAAAGAGGATCATAGGCGCCGATATCGATCGCTACGGTGTGCTCGTCCGCCGAGCCGGGCTCATACACCTTCTGCACCTGATAGGCCGGCAGTCCATGCTCCGGATACATCGCCGGATCAGCCGCCGCCTCAATGGCGCGCATGAAAACCATGTACGTTGCCTGATGCTGGCCATGCTCGCTGCGCACATTCGAGGCATGATGTACATACACCTGCGGGCGATACAGCCGGATATAGTAGGCAATGCGCTCCACAAGATAGTCGAAATCCCACTTTTCTTCAGCCTCTTCCCACTTCTTGGAAAAGCCATAGTCCATGCATGGAGAGTCGTATTCTTCCCGGAGGATATCATCCGTCACATCCAATACGCGGATCGCCTCCTCCAGTTCTGCTGTTCTTAACACACCCATCGCATTGTGATATTCGGGGCCGATGGCATTCTGACCGCCCTGACCGCGCGTAACGGTCACGACATGGCAGCTGACACCCTGACCCAGGGACAGCGCCGCCAGCCAGCTGGAGCCTTCATCGTCCGGATGGGCAGCGCTGTTCATGGCAGAGGCAATGGTGCCAAGCGGCCGGATGCTTTTGATGAGCCTGATCACTCCGGAATCTTCAACGGGCTCATTCAATACAGCGGCATTGGCGGAAGGGATCATGCCAACCAGCATGATCATGGCAATCATCATGGACAAGAGCTTTCGCAGTTTTCTCATCTGAGTTACCCCTTTCTGTCATGTCAATCGAATCAAATTTCAGTGCGCTTTTCGGCCGGAGCTCCTCTATCCCCCCTTTTCCAGCTCCCTCCTGCCGATGGTCGATGACGATACACATTCTTTGCGACAGTTTAATAACACATCGCAAATAATAGACCAAAGAGTTAAATGGA
>DVMG01000050.1 GCA_018715105.1 Candidatus Ventricola intestinavium | reverse complement strand
GGCTGCTTTTCAGGATACAGCTCGATTTTTTCGATAAAGGCCTGCATGAACTTCTTCTTTTCGATCTCAGTAAAGCTGCTGTATAGTTGATCGAAAGCGAGGAGCAGCTGATAGATGCTGTCTGCGGTCAGTTTTTCCTGAAGCATGGCTTGAAGCTGATCGTTCGCGGCATCCAGCTCCTCCGTGATTTCCGCCATGCGCTCGTATTGAAAATCGTGGCGCCGCTGCAAATCGGCAATCTTCTGATCGAAGAAGGGATCATCCGGGTTCATGGTGTCCATCTGCCGCTCAAGATGGGACTTGATGCCCAAAGCCAGCCGAAGCGAATTTTTGAGGGTGTCGATTTGCTTCTCTATTGTGGTGGTATTTACTGCCGTGCCGAGCTTCTCACGGATCGCCTCCACGAACTCCGGCTGGTTGACCATGGCGGAGATGATGGATGCGACCAGGCTGTCGATCTTCGATTGCTCCAGATTGAAGCGGAAGCTACAGCTGTGGCCGGTAGCCTTCACGGGGTTCTTGCAGTAATAGTAGTATCGAATTTTGTTGTCCTTGGTCTTGCCGCGCGCGACATTGCCATAGAGTCCTTTGCCACAGCAAGGGCACTTCAGAATGCCGGACAGGATGTGCGCGTGATCGGAATCCTTGAGCTTTTCTTTGGCGAAGCAAGTGTTCTTGCGTTTTTTCTGCGCAAGCTGCCAGATTTCTTCGCTGACAATGGCTTCGTGAAGTCCGTCATGAATGGGATAATCATCTGCCCATAGGAAAAGGGCACATAAAAGTTCAATGCCTCTTTCTTGCTATTGCAGGTATGCGAATCTTCTGCGTACATACGTACATGTGTACAATCCCAATGTATGGGTGTACGTATGTACACAGAAAATCGTGGAAATTCTCACTTATAGGAAAATTCAGGTAAAGGGGTTATCGTCCGAGTCATCCCGCTGCCATCCGTCTGCGGTGCGCAGGGGCAGATGCAGCACCGGCTTGATCCCGATGAAACCCCAGACGCGGCGGCCGACGATGTTGGTCAGGTTGTTGGAATGCTCGATGCCGTATTGCTTCTGGTTGGCGATCAGAAACTCCGAAAAGCTCCGGTTCTTGAGCGGCGAAAAGCCGTTCTCCCGGCACCAGACGGTGTAAATTTCGTAAAGCTCCTGGGAGCCAGTTTTGCCTTCGGGGGTGAGGCGGATGTAATCTTGCGCCTCCATGAAGAGCAGCACGTTGTTGGCATCCTGCCGGACTGCTTCCCGGTTGGCTCGTGCGCGGACGCTTTCGGTGAAGCGGAAATGATGGCCCACCAGCCGCTGTAGCCCTTCAAAGGCCCAGAGAAAAATGCCTTCTTGTTCGCGGCACATCTTCTCGGCCAGATCGGGATCGTCCACCCGGTCTGGCGGGCGCTCCTTTGTGGTGAGAATCAGCTGGCGGCGGTAGAAACCGTTGCTGCGGTCATAGAGGGATTGCAAATCGCCATTGGAAAAGGCAAGCAGCCGGGCGACCATATAGCCCTGGTAGCTCTGCTTGCCTTTCTTTTCCAGATCCATGCGCCCCTGTGCGGTGACCAGGGATTTGACGTAGTTGGTTTGCCGGAGGGCTTCCATGCGCATGTCGTCGTCAATCAGCAGGTGAATGTGTTCCAGATCGGCGCGGGCAAAGCGATTCTCGGACACCTTGCCCACGCTGCCATCCTTGGCGTTGCAGCCGAAAAGCCGGGATAAAACCATGCCGATTTGGGACTTGCCTTCGCCGCCGCTTCCTTTGATGATCATCATGCGCTGGCCTTTGTTGCTGGGGATCAGGCAATAGCCGATGTATTCCTGCAGGGTGGGAATGTCGTCCTCATATAGAAGATTGCTCAGGAAGTGCAGCCACGTTTCCGGGCGCGGCGCAGAAGGCTGATAGGACACAGGAAAGCGGCTGCGGACGATTTCTTCCTTGGCGGCGCAGAAGGTCCCATCCAGAAACAGCGTCCCGTTTGCCACATGAATCCGGTCCGGCTGCGGCGGAAAGTCATCGATGTGCGCCGTGATTTTCAGCAGTTCGATAATGTTGGCAATCTTCTTGGGCACGCTGGTGGACGCATACGGCTCAATCAGCCGGTAGATCTCCGCCTTGAGCGGCGCTTCATCGGTCATGCGGCCTTCCGGAGTAAAGAAGCAGTTCTCCGTGTAAAGCAGCTGATGGGAGGCCAGGAAGACCCGGCAAAAGGCCGTTTCATGGATGCTCTGGCCGTCGTACCAGGACGGAAACGCATCAGGCTGCACGCGCTGTGTCATCTCCGGTCACCTCCTCCCGATGGGCGGCGTTCCAACGCTCGATTTTGCGAAGGGTGCCGTCCTCGATCAGGGAATCCGCGACGGCCTTGCGCAAAGCCTCGTCGGGTTCATACAGGCAGTCGATCAGGAAAGACACCTGGGGCAGTGCGTGGCTGGCGGACACGAAGCGTGTATCCCAATCTCCCGAGGGGTGAACAGGCGCAAAGCGCTGCTGACGTCTTTTCAGCAGGCGTTCGTACTCGATCAGCACGCAGGCGCACCGGCCTTCCCGCGCCCGCGGCGATTCACTCTGGCGCATAGGGGGAAGCGGTGCGGCGGCGGATGCGGGCGTATTCGGATCGATGCCAAAGTCGGCAGCCAGTTTTCGCGCGGCTTCCGGGGGTGACAGGCCAAGCAGCCTGCCGGTAAAATCGATCACATCGCCGGTGCAGTGGCAACCGAAACAATAATAGTAGGTTTTGTTGAGCTGCATGGAGGGCGTCTTGTCGGGATGGAAGGGACAGCGGCACCGTCCCTTTCGGTCTGCCTGAACGCCGTAGCGTTCGGCGGCCAGCGGGACGGGCACGCGCGATTTGACGCTTTCAAAGAGATTCGTAGGCTTCACTTCCTTTCCTCATTCAGTAGATGGAGAGATCCTGCTCCCGCGCTTTGCGTGGAGCGCGAGCGGAATTGCGGTGCGGGGTGAGCAGCCGGTCGATTTCATCCACGCCCAGGACGCGAGTCAGCTTGTCCAGCCTGGCGGCTTTTTCGCGGGCAGCCTCATTCGTTTGGGCCTGCCGCTTCCAATAGGCCGTCTCCTGCATCAGGCCCGCATTTGCCTGGCGCTCCTTGATCCACAGTGCGTAAACCTCCTTCAGCTTGCGCAGGAGTTTGCTGACCAACGGCAACGCCTTGCCCGCGCGGTAACCGCGGGCGGATTCCAGCACGCCGGGCTCGGGCAGAAGCGCATCTGCGGAGCCGGTTTTTTGCATGAATGCCGCCACATCGCTGGCACTTTGGGTCAAGCGATCCAGCTTTTTCTGGGCGGTTTCGGCTTCATGTTCCGCTTCCTGGCGCTGGGCTTCTGCATGGGCGGCGGCTTGCTGGGCGCGCTGCTGTTCAGCCCAAAGGGTGGTGAGAGTTTCCTCTTCCTTCATGACCTTGAACTGCACGGTGGTCAGGTGTTCCTCGGTGCTGCCCCGTTCGCCGCGATGGACATCCGTAAAGCCTGCGGCGAACATGTGGTCATGGAACTGGTCCTGCAAAACGCTGTAGGATTTGCGCAGGACAATCTTGCCGCTCTTGGTGCGCATGGGATTGCCGGATGCGTCCAGCACGGGCCGGGACGCCCACTTCTTGCTGTGGCTGACCTGCATGATGGTCTCCTTGACAGTACCGGCCAGCGCAGGATCTTTGCAGCGTTTCGTCCAGAGAATTTGCTTTTCGACGACGGGCACATAGACCACATGGAGGTGATAGTGCCAGACATCGTAGCCGAGGACTTTGCTCATCCCGGTATTGCGTTCATCCGCGTGCATGACGGCGGAGAGGATGAACTGTTCTCCGCCCACCATGTCCACGGCCGCCTTGTAGGCTTCGGCGTAAAAGGCTTGGGCGTAGTCATAGCCGCCGTGACGGTGGAAATAGGCGGAGTTGACGTCAAACACCAGCTCGCCGTAATGCACGGCGTCCTGTTTGAGGCCGCGGGTGGAGAGGACGCCTTCCTGCTCCATCTGGCGAAACATCTGCGCATAGCTGCCGGTGGGTGTCTTGAAGTGGATGTTCAGGGGACTGCGTTCCGGGATGATGTCCTCGTTGCGGTAGCTGGTTTTCTGACGCTCGTTGTGGGCTTCGGCGTCGGCAATGGTGCTTTCTGTCCGGGGCTGGTTGCGGACGGTGGTGCGGTCCACGCCGTCGTTTCTGGCCATGGAATCCCTCCTTCGGGTGGTTACGTTCGGGGCTGCGGGGCACGGCACTTTCTGCGAAAGTGTAACTACCCACTATGACACTTTCACCCCTTCGGGGATGCAAAGTGCCGTGGGCCAAAGGCTTCGCCTCTGGACTCCATAGCCTCGCAAAGCGGCGCTTTCCGAAGCTGCGTCCGGCCTTCGGCCTCCCGCGGGTTACGGCCCGGGCAAAGACAGAAAGCCATGCTTTTGATGGCATGGCTTTCTGCTTTGCGGGTGCGCGAGGATGCGTTTAGGTGCGCAAGATGCGGCGCGGGGCAGGGACGCTTTGAGCATGCGGTGCGCGTGTGCACTACGGGGCATCAACTGCCGAAGCTGTCCAGCGCGCCGTCGAGATCGTCGTCGTCTGGTGCGTCCGTCTGAATGGGTGATGACACGGGAACAGAAGTTTTCAGGGCTTGCAGCAGCGGACCAAGCGGAACGGGCGTCGCAGCCAGCTCTTCCCGAACGATGGAGCGAATGGTTTCCCGCAGGTGTTCATCCGCGGGAGCTTTGCCGTAATAGGCGTTGACTGCCGGGATGATCAGCGCACTGTAGGAAAGGCCCCGCTCCTCGTGAAGACGTCGCAGCAGGGCGGCAGCCTGGGCGCTGGCGGGCTTGTCCGGATCAAGGCGGAGGGTGGTGCGGAAGATGCGGCTCATCCGGCAGCCCCCTCACGCTTGAGACGCCGCTCTGCGAGAAGCTCATAGCCCTCTGCATTGGCGTGGATGTTGTCGATGAAGTTCACGCGGTCACGATCATAGGTACCGAAGTGCCGCAGCAGGCATCCACCGCCGCCCACGATCCACAGCCGCATAGTCTGCGGATCATATTCGTGTTCGCGCAGCTTGCGCATGATGTCCGCGGCGTATCCTGCGGCGGCTTCGCGGATGGTATCCACATAGTCGCGTCCGATGTCCGCGTCGCCGTTGCGCAGCACCTCATCGATCACGGCATCGGGTACGGTGCGGCCGAAGCGCTGCGTCAGGGCTTCGCGTGCCCGGAGCATGCACTGATAGGTGCCATACTTTTCCGTGAAGCACTGATCCATGACAGCACGCCGGTCCTGAATGGTCATGATGTTCATGGTGCCGTTGCCGATGTCGCAGAGCATGTTCACGCCCTTGAACTGCCGGAGCATGGGGACGATGGCGGAAAAGCCCTGCGCGTACACGCTGGCGCCCACGATCTCGACGTGGTATGCTATGCCGCGCCAGGTGAAATCCACGTGGCCGTTTTGCAGCAGATACGCCCGGAAGCGCTCGCGCTGGGATTCCACCCAGGTCAGGGGCAGACCGGCAGCGATGTAGACGCGGGTGTTAGTCATCCTGTGCGCCCACAGTTCCTGCCCGATGCCGGCCAGGGTCAGGATGTAGTGATCCGAATTGCTGACCTTATCCGGGGTGAACTCCCGGTGACCGCTGCCGATGACGTAGTACTTGCCGCCATATACCAGCAGATCCTGCGCGTGGATGGGTTCTTGGTCGAAGGGCAGGACGCTGGCGGAGAAGATGCCGCTGACGGTCTTGAGGTTGCCGTATCCATGGTCGATTCCGATGATGTGCATGTCCTTGAACTGTCGCATAGAATACCTCGCTTTCTTGCTGTTCGGGGGAAAAGAAAAGACAGGCCGTGCAGCCTGTCCGGAGAAAAAGAGGGCCCTTCCGCTTGCGCGCGGAAGATGGAGCATCACATAGAAACCACCTCCTTTCTGATTTTGGGCAAAGAAAAAGCGCTGGCGGATGGGCCGCCAACGCTTTTGCCTTTTTTGACAGTACCATTATAGCACAAATTACCTGACATCCATTGGAAAGTTCTTCAACTTCATTGGAAACTTTTCGGAGAGCGTGGAAACACTTTTGTTCACCAACTTCGAAAACACGATCTGTTGGCGGAGATGATGAGGGAAAGAAAAGAGGATAAGTCGGCGCTGATTTGACACTGGATACCAAACGGTGGGGCCGTTTGGAGAGTAACCGCTCAATAAACCTACGCCCTGACAACCTCCACGAATCGTGCGATACTGATCCATAGAACTTGAAAAACTGGAATCCAGA
>DVMG01000012.1 GCA_018715105.1 Candidatus Ventricola intestinavium | reverse complement strand
GCAGGCCGTTTCCCGCCAGTCCGTCGAGAAGATGGTTGATCACCGCGGCATTGCGGCCCGTGGAGCGCCGAACCCCCGCCGCATCATACATCACCACACCCGCAAAACAGAATGCCAGCGCGAACATCGAGGAAGAAAACCCCTCCCGAAACCCCAGCGTCGTCACCAACGCGCAGGCCATGGCCGAATGCGAGCTGGGCATTCCGCCCGAACCAAGCACGCGCGATCCGTCAAAGCGCCTGCTTATGGCCAGCGTCAGCACAACTTTGATGGCCTGGGCAACCGCCCATGCGAGCACCGCAGCCTGGATGGCCCGGTTTTTCATGATATCCAGAATAACCTCCACAGGTGCTTCCTCCCGTCACTTTTCCCTTGTGGCGAGCGCCACGGCAAAAGCATGCAGAAACCACGCCTTTTCCCCAAAGCAGGCGAGCGCTTCTTCGGCTTGGCGCCACAGGGCGTGCGCCTTCTCCCTTGCGGCCTCGGCCCCCACCAGGGAGGGCCATGTCATCTTGCCCCGTTTTGCATCCATGCCCGTCTGCTTGCCAAGCAGCTTTGCGTCCCCCTCCAGATCCAGCAGATCGTCATCAATCTGGAAGGCAAGGCCGACGCATGCGCCGAACCGGGCAAGCGCCTTCATCTTTTCTCCGTCTGCCCCCGCGATGTGTCCGGCCGCCAAGAGCGGCGCGGTCATCAGATCCGCCGTCTTATGCTTGTGGATATAGGCCAGCCTGTCCGCGTCCGGCTCCATGTGCTCGCTCAGCAAATCCAGGCTTTGCCCGGCGATCATTCCTCGGACGCCGGCGCATCCGGCCATCGCAGCGGCGGCCTTCACGTGCCCCTCCAGATTCAGCGGATACGAAAGCGCGTTTTGAAGCAGGCACTCATACGCATAGTTGAGCAGCCCGTCCCCCGCCAGAATTGCGTGCCCCACCCCGTAAACCCTGTGGTTGGTCGGCCTCCCGCGGCGGTAGTCGTCGTCGTCCATGCCGGGCAGATCGTCGTGAATCAGCGAGTATGTATGGATCATCTCAAGGGCCGCCGCCGGGACGCGCGCCTCCTCCAGGTTCCCATCCAGCATTTCGCAGGCCGCCAGCAGCAGCACCGGGCGCACGCGCTTTCCGCCTGCCAGCAGGCTGTAACGCATGGATGCACGCAGATGTTCCGGAATTTCGCCATCTTTCGGGCCAACCGCCCCTCCCTCCGGCAAAAGCGCCTGCAGGGTTTCCTCCACCATCCCAACATAGCGGCCGTACTGCTCATTATACGCCATAATCCTTCTCCTCAAACGCGGTGATTTCCGCTGTATTCAAATCAATCTGCTCGATTCTCTTTTCCATTCCGGCCAGCTCTTCCTCAAGCCGGGCGCCGAGCGCCCTTCCCCGTTCATAGAGCTTCATGGTCTCTTCAAGAGAGAGCTCTCCCCCGCTGATTTGATCAACCAGCGCTTCAAGTTCCGCCATGCCGGATTCAAACGTGAAGCCTTTCTTCCTTGCCGCCATTGTCCTCCCCCATGTCCGAAACAGGCTGCGCGGTTACACGCGCGCCCACGTATCCGTCCGCAAACCGAACCGTGATCTCTTCTCCCACGCGGAGCGCCGCTGCGGACGTGGCCACACAGCCGCCTCGCTGCACGATGGCATATCCGCGTGCCAGCACGTGATAGGGGCTGAGCAGCTCCATTTCCCGCCGCTTTTGCCGCAGGCGTTCGGCCTTCCGCGTCAGCATCCCGCGGACCCCGCTGCGCAGCTGCTGCGTTGTCTGCATCAGCCTTTGCCGGTTTTCCTCAATGCGCCGGTCCGGCCTGCTCGCCTCAAGCCGCGCCACGCTCAGGGCCCGCTCCGCGCGGCATGCCCGGATCTTCTCTCGCGCGCTCTCCGCCAGCGTCTTTTCCAGCGCGGCGATGTGCTCCAGCCACGCCTGACGCATCGGCACGGCGCACTCCGCTGCGGCAGAGGGCGTTGGCGCTCTTAGATCCGCCGCGAGATCGCACAGCGTCACATCGGTCTCGTGCCCCACGGCAGAAACGATGGGCGTTTTGCACGCCGCAACCGCACGAACCACTTTTTCCTCGTTGAACGTCCACAGATCCTCCATGGAACCGCCGCCGCGCGCCACAAGGATGACATCGACATCCTTCATGCCGTCAAGCAGCGCAATGGCGCGGCTGACTTCCTCCTGGGCGCCGGCTCCCTGCACGCGAACCGGGCAAAGCAAAACCCGTATGCCCGGATCACGCCGCAGCGACACATGCAGAATATCGTGAATCACAGCGCCCGTAGGCGAGGAAACGACGCCCACCGTGCGCACAAAGCGAGGCAAAGGCTGCTTCTTCTCCCCCTCAAACAGCCCCTCGCGCTCAAGCCGCCGCCTGAGCGCCTGCAGCCGTTCATAAAGCACACCGGTTCCCGCGGCGTCAAGCGTTCTCGCGGTGAGCTGATACTGCCCTGCGCGCGGATACAGCCCCACCGTTCCCCCCACCACAGCACGCATTCCTTCAAACGGCATGACCTGCAGGTTTTCCGCATCCTGCGCATACATCACGCAGGAGATGGCCGCGGTTTCGTCTTTGAGCGTAAAAAACAGTGTACCCGACTGGTGAAACTTGAAATTGCTGATTTCCCCCCGCACCTCCACGCTTTGCAGCAGGGGATCCAGCCGGAATATCCCGCGCACATACTCATTGAGCTGCGATACGGTCAGCACGCGCTTAACAGCCATGGCGTTCCGCCGCATCCAGCGTGTTGGACAGCAGCATGGCGATGGTCATCTGCCCCACGCCGCCGGGCACAGGGGTCAAAAAACCGGCCACATCGGCGGCGCGTTCCTCCACATCCCCCGTCAGCCCGTCCTGCGTACGGTTGATCCCCACGTCGATCACAGCGGCTCCGGGCTTGATCATCTCGGCCGTGACAAATCCCGGCTTTCCAACCGCAGCCACCAGGATATCGGCCTGCCGGGTGAGTTCGGCAAGCCCCTGTGTATGGGAATGGCAGAGCGTCACCGTGGCATTCGCCGCAAGCAGCAGCATGGCCATCGGCTTTCCGACGATGTTGCTGCGCCCGATGATCACGGCATGTTTCCCGCAGATGGGGATACCGTATGCCTCCAGCAGTTTCATCACGCCCAGCGGCGTGCAGGGCACAAAGCCCTTCTGTCCGATCATCAGCCGACCGGCGTTCATCGCATGAAAACCATCGACATCCTTATCAGGGTGCACGAGCGCGAGCACGCGGGCCTCGCACAGGTGCTTCGGAAGGGGGAGCTGCACAAGGATGCCATGGACACCGGGATCCTCGTTGAGTGTGAGGACGGTCTTTTCCAGCTCTTCCTGGGTGCAGTCCTGCGCAAGCCGGATCACCGTGGAGCGGATACCGGCTTTTGCACATGCATTCTCCTTGTTGCGCACATAAACGCGGCTGGCCGGGTCTTCTCCCGCCAGGATCACCGCGAGATGCGGCGTCACGCCGTGTTCAAGACAGTGTTCCGCCCTTTTTCTGGCCTCTTCCTTCCATCTGGCCGCGACTGCGCGGCCGTCCATCCGAATGGCCGGCATGCATCATACCCCCTCGTTTCGTTTGCCTTCTCCCTGAAGGGCTTCCGCCCCCAGCAGGGCCACCCCCACGGCATTGTCCGCCGAAAGTTCCGGCCGCGCAAAGCACAGCCGGCAACCGATCTTTTGCCGCCGGGCGCGCCCGGTCAGCATCTCCCTGAGCAGGGCGGAAGAAGCTACGCCGCCCGCTAAAAGCGCCTGACCGCAGCCGGTCTCCTCACAGGCGGCTTTTATTAACCGTAAAAATGTCCTGCACAGAAAATCGTAAATCTCCGCGGCGATCTGTTCGCGGCTCATCTCCCCCTGCTCAAGCCAGTGTACAGCCTTGTTTTCCGCGCCGGCCATGTTGCAGTTTGTCCCCTTGATCGCCACACCGATGCGTCCCTGCGGTTTTTCCCGCACGGCCAATCTTTCAAGAGAGGGGCCCGAGGGAAACGGAAGGCCCATGCGCACGCCAACGCGATCCACCAGCTGTCCGGCATGCAGGTCGAGGCTTCCGCCGATGCGCGTAATCCCCGCCTCCTCGCACAGCAGCACCTCCGTGGTGCCGCCGGAAAGATGAAGAGCCAGAAACGGCCTCCCCTCAGCAATGCCGGAATCCACCACCGCCGCCCGAATATGTCCCTCCTGATGGCTGACAGGATAAAAAGGCACGCACAGCAATGCCGCCGCTGCGCGCGCCTGACTTTCACCCGCGCGGAACACGGGCATATAGGAATCCTCAGCCGGGCGGGGACGCACGCTGGCGCTCACCGCGCAGACCGTCGTCCCGGCCGTCTCGGATAGGACGTTTTCAATCATCAGCGGCAGGTTTTTCACGTGCTGAAACAGGGCCTGAGACTGCATGAGCCCGCGCTCCCCCTCCTGCACCGTCAGCAACCTGCGCGACGAGGCGAGAATTTCGCCCTCCACAGACACCAGCGCGGCGGAAGTCGTGTAGCAGCTGGTGTCAATCCCCAATACCGCTCTCATGCCTTGGCGGTCCTCTTTCTGCTGATGGTGCCCAGCACACCATTGACAAAGGGGCAGGACTCTTCGCTGGAATACTTGCGTGTGAGCTCCACCGCCTCGTTAATGGAAACCGCAACAGGCACGGAGGCATACTCCATCTCATAGACCGCAAGGCGCAGGATCGCCAAATCCACACGGGAAAGGCGCTGCAGCGTCCACCCTCTCAGGCAAGCGGCTATCTGTTCATCAATCTGGGCTGCATGCTCACGCACACCGGTTACCACGTCGTCAATATATCTGCGGTCGTTCTCACCGGGCACGTAATCAATCAGGTCAACCAGTGTTTCGGCCGCGCCTTCGCCGCCGAAGAGTTGCTCAAAGACAAGCTGCATGGCAGCTTCTCGCGCAATAGGACGTGCCATTTTTCATTTGCTCCGTTTCGGTTATTTCTAGATTTCTAGAAGAGTATGACATAGAAGGAGCATATCTCCTGTAAAGAGATATGCGCAGTTTGCCGGCATCAAACCCATCCCACTCCAAAGAGCTTTTCTCAGTAGAATCTAGGCTTTATTCTCTCCCCCTCCGGGGAGAGAACACGTTTGTCAACGACCT